>JBEKTG010000497.1:0-2838 GCA_049516275.1 Candidatus Acidiferrales bacterium | reverse complement strand
GGGAACCGAATGCGCCGTTCGTCCGGGAACTGCTGCGGCAGACTTATGAGAGCTTTGACGGCAGCTGGAGCAACCACTCGACCATCCTGGGCTTTCGTGTGAGCCAGCAATTTCCCGATTGGATTCACATCGAGTCGCCGCGATCGTTTTTTTATTTTGGATATGACCGCGCGGACATCGGGAACATGTTCACGCGGCGCGTACGCGATCTGGACGGCATCTTCAGCATGCACCTGTGGAGCCATTGCTGGTGGGAGGCGGGCGAAAAGAATACCGCTGGGTTTCACTCGCGGCGTTTGACGCCGGCTTATGTGCGTCACGCCGATACGACGTACGCGGCGGTTGCCCGTCAATTTCTGCCGGCGGATTTGGGATTGCAGAATTCGGTGACCTGGAGACGAGAACAGTTCCGTGCCGCGATCGAGAATGGATTGTTGCTGAGCCAGCGGGCGGGGCGCAAGGTGGCCCGGGTGGTTTCGCGAGGCGAGCGCGGTAGCGCCGGTTAGAAGTTTTGCGACGAGGAATAAGGCTGGACGGGAAGAGAGGGCGCGTGGCATCGAATGACCGAATTTTGCATCGCGTCACGCGTTCGGACTTCGCGCGCTATGCTTATGGGAAATTGCGGGGAATTCCGGTCATTGGGCGGTTGGTACAGAAACTTGTTCGAACGGCTCTGCCGCCCGGCGCAAGGTTGTGGATACGAATCCCCGGGGGGTTGGGCGCGGGATTGTGGATGTATGCCGACCCGCGATTCGATCTCGGCTACGTTAACGGCGATTATGAGCCGTGGATACAGAACCTGCTGAAATCCGAGCTGCGGGCGGGAGATTGTTATTACGAGGTGGGCGCGCATACCGGGTTTTTCGTGCTGATCGCGTCGCGGTTTGTGGGAACGCGCGGAAAAATCGTGGCGTTTGAGCCTGATCCTGACAACCTGGCGAACTTGAGGGCGAATATCGCTAAGAACGGAATTGCCCATGTGGCGGTCGTGGAGGCGGCGGTGTGGTCGTCGGCGGGGGAAGTCATTTTTGAGCGCGCGCTGGGGGAATCGAATCGCACGCAGGGACGGATTCTCAGTGAGCCGAATCCCCGGCTGGAGCGCATTCCCGTGAAGACGGTGCAGCTGGATGAACTTGTTTTCGGGCAGGGATATCCCGCTCCGCAGTTGATCAAGATGGATGTGGAAGGCGCGGAATGGGACGCGTTGCAGGGCGCGTCGCGATTGTTGAGCGAGATCAAGCCGAGTCTGCTTTGCGAAGTTCACGATCCTGCGCAGATGGATTTGATTCAGAATTATCTGCGCGGGTTCGGCTACGAGGCGGAGCGATGGAATCCCGTTCACGAGCACTACGCCGACTATCGGCAGCTTTATTTGTGGGCGGTGCCGTCCGGCAACGTCCCGCGCGACGCCAGCGTGGCGTCATCGAGCTTGAGCGCACGGGAGTAGGCACCGGTCTGACCGCGGATGGAGGAGAGGCACCTTTTGGAAGGCCATGGGAATAACGGGGACGAGCATCCGAAGTGGCGGGAAGCGCTTGATACTGCGGAGGTTTTCTGGGACGGGATCGTCCAGGAAGACCATGCGATCCTGCGCGTGCTGGCCGATAATGCAAAGATCGCGCCGCAGATCAGGAAATGCCTCGCCAGCACCCCGCAAACTAGCCTCGAAGTAGGAGTGGGGCCGCTGGGCCTTGGGATCAGCGGCTTTTTGCCGGAAATTCCGTTTCGCTTCGCGCTGGACCCTCTTTCCCCGGCGCTGCCGAAGGTTTGCGGCAATCTTCCTGCTACGTCGAGCGAGAAGCTGCGGGCCTACATGCGGCAGGAGGGCGCCGGAGTCCGATACGTGGTGGCGCGGGGGGAGGAAGTTCCGATCCAGAGCGCGAGCATGGATCTGGTGATTTGCAGCAATGTCCTCGACCATGCGTCGCGTCCGATGACGATTCTCCGGGAAATCCATCGCGTGCTCAAGCCCGGAGGCGCGTTCTTCTTCGAAGTGGACACGTTTTCCGCTCTGGGGCTGGTGAAGTGGCATTCGTGGACCAAGCACATTCACAAGAATGAAGTGATGGTGAAGGGACACCCGCACCGCATGTATGAGGCGAATGTGATCCGGGACCTGCGGGCGAGCGGCTTCGAGCTGCGGAAACTCCACGGGCACACGCTTGCAAGCAGCCTGATCGGGCACGCCCGCGATTCGATGTTTCTGGGAATCAAGTGCAGCCCTTGATCGCATTGCTCGGACGACAGGACACGCCAACCGACGGCCTCGAGGATTATTGCACTTTTCTGGGGGAGGCCCTTTCCAGGCGCGGAGTCGGGCTGCAGAAATTTCGCGTGGATTTTGCCGGCCGGGGCTGGACCCGCGCGCTTCTTCAGCTATGGCGCGAAGCAGGGAAGTGGCGGGGCCAGTGGGTTGTGTTGCAATTCACTTCGCTGGCTTGGTCGCGGCGGGGTTTTCCGTTTGCGGCGCTGGCCGCTCTACTGATCGTTCGCAGCCGCGGGGCTCGCGCAGGGGTGGTGTACCACGAGGCGCTCGGTTTTGAGGGGCGCCGGCCGATCGACCGCGTGCGCCGGGCTTGCCAGCTGTGGGTTCTGCGCGGCCTTTACAACGTGGCGGAGAGGCCGGTTTTCGCCGATCCGCTAGAAACGATTCCATGGCTGCCTGCGCACTCCGCGAAGGCCGTGTCGATTCCCATCGGCGGCAATCTTCCCGTGCCTCCGACGCGAGCGGAAAGCGAGGGTTCACGGAATGGCGCTCCCAAGGTGGTCGCCATCTACTGCGTGAGCGCACCGCCCTACCGGGACTTTGAGCTGGAGGATATTTCGCGGTCCGTCGCG
>JBEKTG010000496.1:0-2841 GCA_049516275.1 Candidatus Acidiferrales bacterium | reverse complement strand
AATCACGGCGCCCGCTCGGTCGAGACAGGCCGCGCCACCGTCGAAGCCCTTCCGGAAGTCGTCGCGGAAGTGAAGGGACGCATTCCCGTATTCGTCGACGGAGGCTTTCGCCGCGGCACCGATGTGTTCAAGGCGCTCGCTCTCGGCGCCACGGCGGTAGGGGTCGGCCGCCCGATTTTGTGGGGGCTGGGATCCTTCGGCCAGGCCGGCGTCGATCGCGTACTCGAAATCCTGCAAGCCGAATTGAGGATGGCCATGGGCAACTGCGGCACGCGCACGGTTGCGGATATCACCCGGGCTTACGTGGCTACGCCGGATTGGAATATTTAGAGGAAACCTCGGGCGTCTCTCTCTGCCTTTCGTGGCATCCCGTCATCACATCGCATTGGTTTTTCAGTCTCTACCGGCACCTTCTGGCCGAAGAGCGCCGCCACCCCGACTGGAAGATCGGTATGGAGGCATCCACGAAGATGCTTTTATCGACGATCGCCGCAAAAGGGATGGAGTACGAGGAGTTTATGTTCTCCGCCTGAACGCGAGCTAAGGCTTCGGAAAGGCCAGCGGCAGAGTGACGTCCGCCGTAAACATGCACCGGGCGTTATGGCCGCACACCGGCACCACAACGGCCTTGTGGTGCGCGCCGTAATTTTCGTTGAGATATTTCTGGTACGCGAGGCCGCGCGCCAACCGTGTGGGGCCTTGCGCCATCGCCGGGCACGAAGCGTCAAACCCCGCGAGCGGCAGCACGTCGTATTCCCCCAGCAGATAAATGGCCGGCCGGCTGGCGATCTGTTTCTTCAGCTGGTCATCGCTCAGTCGAGCGGCGTAGCCCGTACGATGGTTGAGTCCGTAGGGCCAGTTGTCATAGTTCGCGCAGTTGCGCGCATCCGCAAACGGCGCAAAGGCAGCCGGCGGCGGAGGCGCAGCATAGCCGGGAGCCGAGGCGTTCACCGGATACGCAGCCGGCGTGGGTCGCAGTGGGTCCAGATATGCGCCAGAGGCATTTGAAACGATATACGAAATGGCAACGCCGAGCGTCTCGTGAAGCTGATTCGCCATCTGGTAGCGCGTAACGAACTGCCCGCCGGCCGAATGTCCCGCCACCACGATGGCTTTCAGGTTCGGGAACACCGCCTTGCGCGCCAGCTTGTGCAGAATTTCATCCATAAGGTCGAACGAGGTCAGTTTGTCATTGCCGATGGCCGGGCCGCCCGAGCGCCAGCTGTCGGGATTCTTCAGGTCGCAAACCCAGCTGATTTCACCGGCCGCCATCGCATCCTTGCAATCGCTGCCGTCCCTGCTGCCCCCGCCCGAAGCAAAGCGCGGAGAGATGATCACCGTGTCGCCGAGCGCATCGGCGAGAAAACCCGCTGCGAGAGCCGAACGGTAAGAACTATCCGCATCGCGCGTACCGCCATGGATCAGAATGAACGCGCGCGTAATGCCATCGTTACGTGAGTCGAGCGGATAGGAGCGGTAGAGGAGGAGCCGGCCTTGCTGGCCCGCCACGGAAATCCATTCCGTGCACTCGGGAGCCACTGCGATGCACGGCGCGGAGCGGACAGTCGCCGCACAGATCAGCACAAATAAACTGATTGCTCCCGCTCGAATACCGCAACGAATGACTCGGCTGATGTGTCGCATCAATCCTTCCCGAAAGCGCCAAAAACATCGTGAGCCTCTGGCTGGCGCAGTATACGCTTCACTGAATCGCCCGCACAACGCCGATCCGCTGGCGTGCACATCCGCCCGCCTTCTCGGAAATTTGTGAAGAGCCCCTGAAACAATGGTATTTTCTAACCGCTCCGGAGGCCCGTGGAGGGCTGCCGGTGTGTCCCGCAACAGCGTCCTTCATGGAGGCGATCAGATGAGTCGAAAGTCGATGGTAATCGCGGCGGCGCTGGTGTTCGCCGGGCTGTTCACGCTAATCGGCTCGTCAATCGCGATCCTGCCGCGGGCCATGGCGCAGCAAACCGGATCGCTAGTGATCGAAGGCGGCACGCTGATCGACGGTACCGGCGCGGCGCCCGTTCCCGACAGCGTCGTAGTCATCGAGAACGGTAAAATTACAAGCGTAGGCCCGCGCGCGAGCGTGCGCATTCCGGCCGGCGCGCGCGTAATCGACGCAAAGGGAAAATTCGTGATCCCCGGGCTCACCGACAGCCACGTCCACTACCGCTCCTGGATGGGCGAGCTGCTGCTCAACCACGGCATCACCACCGTCTTCGATCTCGGCGACGACACCGACTGGATTCTCGGCGTGCGCCAGGCCGAGCGCGAGGGCCGCGTGAAAATGCCGCGCATCTTCGTCGCCGGCCTCGCGATCAACCGCCCCGGCGGCAATTTCGCGCCCTCCTACCTTTCCGACGCCGGCACTCCCGCCAGCACGAAGACCGATCCATCGCGCCTCGGTCCAGCCTGGGGACGCGCCGCGGCCAAAGCCCTCATCGCCAAGGGCGTGGACCAGATCAAGGTCACCTCAGACAATCTCACCGCCGAAGAAATCGCCGCCATCGCCGACGAAGCCCACAAAGCCAATCGCACCGTGCTCGGCCACACCACCGACATCTACACCTCGGTCGGCAACGGCTACGACGGCGTCACTCACCTCTGGGGACTCAGCGCCACGCTGATGACCCCCGAGAACAAAAAGAAATTCGGCGAAGGCCGCCTTCAGAATCCCTATGCCTACATGGAAGAGAGCAAGATGGACGCGCTGGTCAGCTTCATGATCCAGCACCACGCGCATCTTAATCCGCTGCTCGCGAACGAACACCCCGCCGTGTTGCCCGAGGCGCACGAGTTCGAACTGACCAATTACAATTTGTACATGAACCCCGA
>JBEKTG010000495.1:0-2861 GCA_049516275.1 Candidatus Acidiferrales bacterium | reverse complement strand
GGCATGGGACTTGTAAATCCCGATGCAATCCAGGAATTCAAGATACAAACGTCGCTGTTTGACGCTGGCTACGGGCGAAATGTCGGCGCGAACACCAACGTGGTAACCAAGTCCGGGACGAACGAATTCCACGGCGATGCGTTCGAGTTCTTCCGGAACAGCGCCCTTAATGCCAACGACTTTTTTCGCAAAGAGACACTGCCCGTCAATGGAGTTGCCAACGACTCGCGGCAGGTTTTGAATCAGAACCAATTTGGCGGTGTCTTCGGCGGTCCTATCAAGAAGGACAAGCTTTTCTTTTTCTTCTCTTACCAGGGGCTTTCGCAGAAGAACGGCATCGCCGCGCAGGGATACTCGGCGCCGGTTCTTCTGCCGATTTTTCCTGGCGGGGACCGTTCGAATACCGCGGCACTCCAATCGTCACTCGGCGCTACGTTTTGCCCCACAGGTACAGACGGCGGCAAAAGTAACGCTGGCGGGACGCAGGTTGCGTGCAACGGCTCAAACATCAATCCGGTAGCCATCTCTCTCTTGCAATTCAAGAATCCTGATGGGACGTATTACATTCCAAGCGGGTCAGCTGTCACTTCCAGCACAGGCACGACCGTCGGCCAGAACACCACGTTTACGAACCCCGCACGTTATACGGAACATCAGTACCTGGGCAATGGCGATTATCTGATCAACAGCAAGAATACGTTCTCGCTCCGTTATTTTTACGCGAACGACCCGCAGCACGTGTCCTTCTTGTGCGGACTGAACGGCGGGGCTCCCGGCATCTGCTATCCCGGCAGCGCGGGAACCAGCAATATCAGCAACCATTATGCCGTACTCAAGCTCACGACGATCCTAACCAGCAATCTCGTGAACGAAGTCCGTTTCTCCCTCCAGCGAGACACTTCCGCCGCGAGCCCGACGGCCCCGTATACAAATGCACAATTTGGTATACAGCCCATCCAAGCCTCGGTTCCCCAACTCGACCAGCTTACCGTCACCGGACTGTTTACCGTCGGCACCGCCGGCGGTGTTCCCAGTTTTCAGGCCGTCACCAACTGGGAAGCAGGCGATGATCTTTCGTGGACACACGGGAAGCAGACGATCCGGTTCGGAGGTGAGGTAGAGCGCGACTATTGGAATTGGAGACCCGCGTTTCTATCCGTGGGCGCTCTGACGTTTAAAACCTTTCAGGACTTCCTGCTGGGACTTCCCGGATGCGCTCCGGGCACTGCCATCGCCGCCTGCGCTGCTAGTGCGACGGCAGGGCAGACGAACGGATCGTCCCTCAGTAACATCTCCAGTTCAGGCACATATCAGTCCTTTACCCCTCCTGGCGGCTTAGCGCATTATTTTCGGAACGCGTTTGGGGACGCCTACGTTCAGGATGACATTAAGCTGACATCGAGGCTTACCCTTAATCTGGGAGTACGATGGGAATACGATTCGCTCGCCTGGGATAAGCAGGGACTCAGCACCAATATCTGGCCCAGCTTGTTGAGCACCGTACCTATCCCCGGAAGTTCGGCTGCTACGGGTACTCTGGCCGGAATCGTGATTCCTTCCAATTGGAATTTCCAGTTGAACCCCCCCCCGCCGGTGGGCGGCGTCTTTCAGAACAACCACAAAGGTTCAACTCAGGGCGGCACGCCCCTCGACAATTTTGGGCCACGCGTGGCGTTCGCCTGGTCACCGCTGGGAAACAAACCTCTGGTCTTGCGCAGTGGCATCGGGGTGTTCTACGACCGCGCGGCTATGGGTTTTTACACAGGCGGCATCAATCAGGCCGTGCCTTACGCCACACCAATTTTCGCATCCGGTGCGGCAAACTATTATTCCTCCCTGCAGGTGCCCTATCAGGGATCTCCCTCGTGGGGACCTCGCTGGATAAATTTTACGAATTCAACCTATTCAAGCCTATCGGAGACTTCTATATTCCCGAACTATAACCAGACGCCGCGCGTGTATCAATGGAACGTGACGGCTCAATATCAATTCGTTCACGACTGGACGCTTGAGTTGGGATATGTCGGTTCTCGGGGCGCTCACCAGGAAGGCATTCCCGGGTTCACGGGTCAGCAGGGCAACGAAGCACAGCTAGTGGGCAACCCGCTAGGTACGAACGAGGTCACCGCCCCCGCCATCGCCGCCGGTCTGGTTACTGCGAATACGGTGGCGAACGCGTTTGAGCGTGTGCCTTACCTTGGCTTTCAACCGGGCGGCTTGCTTGAGTTCACCAACCGCACAGACACCAAGTTCAACAGCCTCCAGGCTACCCTACGCAAGCAACTCTCTCACGGCCTCCAGCTACAGGCGGCCTATACCTGGAGCAAGGCAACTAGTACAGAATGGCAGTACAACGATCCCGACGTTTCCAAGGAAGGGCCCAATCCGTTCTATCGTCCGCAGCGTCTTGCCATTAGCTACTTGTGGAACCTGCCCACCATATCCAACGATGGCATCCTCGGAAAGCTGGCCAATGGCTGGGGAGTGTCCGGCGTAACGATTGTGCAAGACGGTCTGCCTCTGACCGTCATTGACAGTCGAGGAGGAAGCATCTTCGGTTTTGGCGCTGGCTCCCCGGTAAGCTCGACGGCGGAATTCTGCCCGGGAATGGGCCCGGCAAGCGCTGCGTCGACCGGTAATATCCTGCAGCGACTGGGAGGACTTAGCGGTGGTCAGGGCTATATCAACAAGTCCGCCTTCTGCACCACCCCCGTCGTGGGAAACGGAACCGGTTGGGGCAATTCCGGACTAGGCATTCTTCTCGGCCCAGGGCAGTTCAATTGGGATATGTCGCTGACCAAGGTGACTAAGGTAGGAGGCATTCACGAGAACGCCACGGTGCAGTTCCGGGCGGAATTCTT
>JBEKTG010000494.1:0-2872 GCA_049516275.1 Candidatus Acidiferrales bacterium | reverse complement strand
GTCACGAACGCGAAGCAGCCCAGCGCAATCATCAGGAGGCTTCCCAACAACAACGGACGGATTCCCATGTGCCGGCGCAGCACGCCTCCCAGCGGTCGCGATACGATGCCGAGCAACAGCACCAGGGATCCGATGAGGCCCGCTTCAGTGGCGGGAACCTTCATAACTTTTGTCAGGATCACTACCACCCACGATCCCACCACCACGGAAAGCCCGAACGTGGCCATCTGCAAAAGACCCAGCAGCCAGAGTTGCGGAGCGAGCAGCATTTCCGTGAATCGTCCTGGTGGAGAAGCCACGGGGGCCACCGTGGGCGCTGCGGCCAGCCAAATGACCGCCGCGGCAATCGCCATTCCGGCGGAAACGAGAAACGTCACGCGCCAGCCCGCAACCAGATTCAGCCGCGGCACCGCGAGAATCACGAAACCGGCGCCCATCTGGATCGAGCCTCCAAAGAATCCCTGCGCTACGTGAAGCCGCGGCCCGGCGAGCGCCTGATGGATGTATCGCGCACCGCCCACAAAGCAGACGCCCGTCCCCAGGCCAGTGAAAATCTTGCATGCGAGCAACTGCCAGTACGCACCGGCAAATGCGAGTCCGAGGTTCCCCAGCGCCACCCAGGCGAGCGCGAAGACGAGAACGCGCTTGGCGCCCAGCCGGTCGACGATGTGCCCTCCGGGAATCTGCATCGCTGCGTGGGTGGCAAAAATGCCGGTGGTCAAAAAGCCGGCCAGGGCCTGGTTGAAGCCGAACTCGTGCATCAGCGCCGGGGCGAGAGGTGCGTGATTGGTGTAATTCGCGGAATACGCGAAGGCGACGATACAGCCGCAGATCAGCGCGGCGCGCTGCGATGCGGGAGACAAACCCGTCGCGGCCGCGTTCGACACTCGATTGGCCTGCAAGACGCTCACAAGCAGCCCTGTGTGGGGAAGATATCGCTGATCATTTAGGTTCCTGACTCAATTTCGGGTCGATTAATGGCTTTGGCAAGCAAGAAATTGTAGAAGAATGCCGGCGTTTCCGCTCCACTTATTTTGCGGCTGCAAACGCCAATGAAATGCCCGCGAGCCGCATGGGGAAATGATAGCGTCGGGATGCCGAGGTGCGAAAGAAAATGGAGATTCAGGAACGCGACGGAAGCATGACGTTTGCGGTGCGCGTCGCCCCACGGGCCAGCCGCAACGCCATCGAAGGCGAATACCAGGGCGCGCTGAAGGTGCGGCTCACGGCGCCTCCGGTGGACGATCGCGCGAACGAGGCTCTGCGCGAACTCCTGGCCGAAGCTTTGAACGTGCCGCTGTCGGCTGTTAGAATCGTGAGCGGACTCAAAAATCGCACCAAGCGCATCTCGATCGCAGGCGTGTCCAAGGCACGCATTGCCGCGCTGATCGCGCCAGTTTCAAAAGGCGCGCGGTAGCGCGTCCCAAAGAATCGTCCATCGAATGCCCGACATTCACGCCATTCAAACCGAGCTGAAAGCGGCCAAGCTCGACGGCTGGCTTTTCTACGACCACCATCACCGCGACCCCATCGCCAGCCGCGTTCTCGGGCTGGGCGAAGACGGCATGGCTACGCGGCGCTGGTTCTATTACATCCCGGCGCGCGGCGAGCCGCGGAAGCTCGTGCACCGCATCGAGCAGGGCATGCTCGACTCGCTGGGCGGGCGCAAATACGTCTATTCAGGCTGGGAGGAGCTGCACAAAACGCTCCCCAAGCTGCTCTCCGGCGGCAAGAGAATTGCGATGCAGTATTCGCCGGAGAACAATATTCCCTATATCGGGCTGGTGGATGCCGGAACCGTCGAGCTGATCCGCAAGCTGAAAAAGACGGTGGTGAGCTCCGCCGACCTAGTGCAGAAATTCGAGGCGAGCTGGTCGCGCGAGCAACTCGAATCGCACCTCGAAGCGGGCCGGATCGTCGACCGCGTGCGGCAAGGGGCCTTCGAGCAGGCGGCCGCGTCCGTATCGGACGGAAAACCGCTCACGGAATTCGAACTGCAGCAATGGATGCTGGACCGCTTTCGCTCCAACGGCCTGGTGACGGCCGAGCCCCCCATTGCCGCCGTACAGCCCAACAACGGCAACCCGCATTACGAGCCGAAGCAGGGCGAGTCGCGGCTGATCCGAGCGGGCGATTTGCTGCTTCTCGACATCTGGGCGAAGAGCAATCGCCCGGGAAGCGTCTACTACGACATCACCTGGGTGGGCTACCTGGGAGAGCGCGTTCCGGACTCCTACGCGAAAATCTTTCGCATCGTGCGGCAGGCGCGCGACCGCGCCGTCGATTTTGTGAAGGAATCGGTGGCGCAGTCCAAGTCCATCCACGGATGGGAAGTGGACCGCGTCGCGCGCGAGTCCATCCGCAAGGCCGGCTACGGCAAGTATTTTGTGCATCGCACCGGCCACAGCATCGGGCAGGACGTTCATGGCAACGGCGCGAACATGGACGGCCTCGAAACCAAAGACGATCGCAAAATCGTTCCGCACACCTGCTTTTCAATCGAGCCGGGAATTTATCTGCCGGAGTTTGGAATTCGCAGCGAAGTGAACGTCTACGTAGATGAGCAAGAAGCCCGCGTCACCGGGGCCATTCAAGAGGAAATCCTGCCGCTGCTGGCCTGAGTGACTGTGACCGAAACCCAAGTAAGCGAACCCGGATTGCCGGAGATCTCCCCGCCGCAAGCTCCAAAGCGACACTACATTGCCCCGTTTGTAGCGCTCGCCGCCTGGATCCTGCCGGGCTCAGGCCATCTGCTGCTGGGACGCTGGGGACGCGCGCTCACCTTTTTTCTGGTGGTAAGCGGCTTGGCAATTACCGGCTTTCTCGCAAAAGGACAGGTGTTCCCTCCCCACTCGGACGACCCGTTCGGAAC
>JBEKTG010000493.1:0-2885 GCA_049516275.1 Candidatus Acidiferrales bacterium | reverse complement strand
ATGCTGTGCGTGTCGGGATCGCTGCCGAAATAGTCGATCAGGTCTCCCCAGCCGACGTCGAGCATGGAGCCGGTGGAAACCATGGCGCTGAAGCCGACTTTTTCTTCGAGGCTCCAATCGAGGATGGCGGTTTCCAGCGCCCCGCTCTGGCTGAGGAAGGCTACGTTTCCCGGCAGCGCCATGTCGTGAGCGAACGTGGCGTTCAGGCCGGCGAGGGGAGTCATGATTCCCAGGCAGTTCGGTCCGATGACGCGCATGCGGTTGCCAGCCCGTTGGCCCCGGCGCACCTGCTCCTGAATCTGCTGCTCGAGTTGCGCGCCTTCGGCTCCACGTTCCTTAAAGCCCGCGGAGATCACCACGGCGGCGCGCACCCCTGCGTCAATGCATTCGCCGACTACGCCTGGGACGGAGGGGGCGGGCGTGACGATCATGGCCAGATCGATTTTTTCGGGGACGGCGCCGATCGACTTGTAGCTGTGTAAGGACAGAATGCTCTCGCGCTTCGGGTTGATGGGGTAGATTTCGCCAGGGAGTCCGCCTCGCAGGAGATTCTGCAGAAGGGTGCGGCCGACGGTGCCTTCGCGGTCCGTGGCGCCGATTACGGCGACCGAGAGCGGGGCGAACATGCAGTCAAATGACGAACGCTGAGTGAATTTGTTCACGCTGGTACTCATGTTTGGCGTCCGCGCCGGTTGCGAAAGAGGGTTAGTGTTTTAGCGATGCCCTGAGGGGAGATTGTAACGTCAGCCACCGATGCATGGAACCGAATTTCGAATTGCCCGGGTCAAGTACCCGGATCAAGCCACCGACCCATGTGATTTACGTCACATATATTTCGGGATTGAGAGCGAGCTTGAATTGATCGTTGATCCCTAGCTGCGAGCCGTCAATACCGGGCACGGAGAGTGAGCCACGACCTTGTGAGCGATCGCTCTTTCCAAAGGCGAAACAGGGCCTCGCCAATTGGGGCTACCGTGGACGCCCAGAACGATCAGGTCCGCACCGCGATCCCTTGCGGCGGCAAGAACCATCTTGGCCGGGTTGCCATACTCGACGACAGGTTCGGGCCGGCACCAGAGTTCCGCTTCGGGCGGGACGATCTCGTGGAGTTGATGCATCACTTCGGCCGCAGAGAGCATAGGGGAGTTGCCGTTGCCCTGTCTTGGACCGTTGATGACGTGCAGCAAGATGAGTCGCGCCTGGTTTTCTTCTGCCAGGGACATGGCGTACTGAGCCGCGATGTCGGATTCCGACCCAAAATCCGTGGCGAAGAGCACCGCTCGAAACCGCCCGTCGCTATGAGTTCCTCGGGACACACTTGGTCCTATCGTGAGAACCGGCACAGGAGATCGGCGGAAGATTTCTTCCGCGACGGAGCCGAGCAGGATTTTTTGCGTGCCGGTGCGCCCGTGCGTTCCGACGACGATCAAGCCAGGACGCGATTGCTGAATGGCCTTTTGCACGGTCGGCCACACAGCTGTACTCGTGCCCCATTCCACGGTCGTGTCGTGGGGCAAACCCGCCAATTGAGAATCGACCTTCTGCATTTCGGCCTGGGCGATTTCTTCGACGGTGGCAAGAGTCTGTTCCCGTAGTTTTGGGTTTCCGTCGGCCGGCAGTGCCGGCATGAGGACGTGCAAAGCGTTCACGAACGCGCCGTAGTTCCGCGCCATCGATACGACAAATGGAAGGGCGGCTTCGGAAGGCTGAGAGAAATCCGTGAGATAAAGGATTTTCTTGACCTGGATGTTGATCCCCGCCGTCATCATCGCGCACCTCCGAGGAAGGTTATAAAGCAAGCCAGACCGGAGCGACGTGACCCAGGTCACCTGTTTGAGTGCCTGGAGTCACCACCTGAAAAAATGCCGAAATATTCGATTACCGGAAGCGGAAGCTGACATTGCGCGTTGCGCTTGCCGGTCTTCTGGGGGCGGTGGCCGCTCGAGAAACGGCGGCGCGTGTGCCACTAGCCTCTCGGGGCGAGAACCGTTATCATCACAGATTCGGGAACACGAACTTATGCGAGGAGATTCTTTTGGCTGCGCGCATTCTTAGCGGGAACGCGATTCGCGATCAGATTTATGGCGAACTGGCGGGTGAGATTGCTTCGCTTGGGGCCGCGGGCATACGTCCGGGACTGGCGGCTGTGCTCGTCGGCGACAATCCAGCCTCGAAGCTCTATGTGAACAGCAAGATCGCCGCTTGCGGGAAACTTGGGCTGGCAAGCTTCATGCTCACGCCGCCTGCTTCGATTACCACCGACGAACTACTCGCGCTGGTGGACGGGCTGAACAAGCGCGACGACGTGGACGGGATTCTGGTGCAGATGCCGCTGCCGCCGCAGGTGGACGCGAAAAGGATTCTCGACGCTGTCGACCCGGCGAAAGATGTCGACGGGTTCCATCCGATCAATGTGGGCCGGCTGGTGGCGGGGCGCCCGACTCTGGTGGCATGCACTCCGGCGGGCGTGATGGAGATTTTTCGCCGTAGCAATATTGCGCTCGAAGGGGCCAATGCCGTGGTGATGGGGCGCAGCGACATCGTGGGTAAGCCGATGGCGCTGCTTCTGCTTCATGCGAGCGCGACGGTGACGATTTGCCATTCGAAAACGCGGGACATGAAAGACGTGTCGCGGCGCGCCGACATCGTGGTGGCCGCGATGGGCCGCGCGGCCATGATTACGCCGGATTATATCCGGCCGGGAGCGACCGTGATCGATGTGGGTCAGAACGTGATTACCGACAGGGCAGAGGCGGAACGGATTTTTGCCAATTTCCCGGAGAAGATTGACTCGTTTCGCGCGAAGGGATCGGTGCTTGTGGGCGATGTGCATCCCGATGTGGTGAACGTTGCGGGGGCATTTACGCCGGTGCCGGGCGGAGTTG
>JBEKTG010000492.1:0-2894 GCA_049516275.1 Candidatus Acidiferrales bacterium | reverse complement strand
ATGAAAAACATATGCAGGACGCTGGCTCTGGTGATTGCTTGCACTTGCCTGCTCGTGGTGGCTGCTACATCCGTGGCTCAGGATGCGGCTCCGGCGCCTAAGCCCAAGCGGATCAATCGCGCGATTGAGCTGCTGGCTGAGGGGCAGCCGATCTATTACACCGGGTCGCATTCGGGAACGGTGGGCACGTTTGAACAGGGGAAGCAGGACGCGCAAACCTGGGCCGACTACATCAGCTACGACATGGAGGCAGCGCCGTACGACATTGCGGGGCTGAAGTCTTACATGCAAGGGCTGGCCGCGGGCGGGCCTACGCGCACCGGCCACCGGACGCCGGCGGTGATCGTGAACCTGCCGGTGCGGGGCACCGACGAGGCGACGATGCGGGCGAACGAGTGGATGGTGGAGCAGGTGCTGGCCACGGGAGTCCACGGAATCCTGCTGTGCCATGCGACCACGGCGGGCGCCGTGCGGGCGCTGGTGGAAGCGGTGCGCTATCCCAACCGGATGCAGGGCGTGGGGCAGAATGGACTGCAGGAAGGGCGCCGGGGGGCGCATGGAGGATCCGAGGCCGCAAAGATTTGGGGGATTTCGACGCAGGAATACATGGAGAAAGCGGATGTGTGGCCGCTCAATCCCGATGGGGAAATCCTGCTCGGCGTGAAGATCGAAGACAAGTATGGGTATGCGAACCGGGAAGAGATCCTGAAAGTGCCGGGGATCGGATTCGGAGAGGGCGGGCCGGGGGACATGTCCCTTTCTTACGGATTCAAACATGGCGACGATAGCCTTAGGGAGGTCGAGAGCACTATTTTTGCCTTCGCGAAAACGCAACACCTCTACTGGCTGGGAATCGGCGAGAGCTGGAATAGCGGGCGGACGGAGGAAGGGATCGCCGCAGGCATCAAGAGCGGGCTGATGATCGGGTATGACGAGAAGACGGCCGCTATCGGACGGAAGGTCACCAACCGGCCGCTGCCGTACTAGGGCTTAGCTCCGGGAGACAGAGGAGGTTGAGGAGGCAAAGGAGGTTGAGGACGAGGGCTCGCGGTAAAGGCACCGCGAGAGGAAGGCGCTGCGCGCCGCCGGTTATGTCGGAACTAAAGTTCCGACCCCCTAAAAGACTTGCGGGTCGCTGTGATGTTGCTCGAATTGGCGCATGAAGAGAGATTCATCGCGCGAAACCCGCGCGATGGAAAATCGTACTTCGTCGCTGCGCTCCTCAGGATGACAGCGAAGGGCAAAAGACGGAATGCGACGACAGACAAAAGACGACCCGCTTGTTGACACACAGGCTCTGAAGCTCAGACCCCCTAGAAGACTTGGCGGTCGCTGTGATGTTTGCTCGAATTGGCACACGAAGAGGGATTCATCGCGCGAAAGCCGCGCGATGGAAAACCGTTCTTCCTCGCTACGCTCCTCAGGATGTCGGGCGAACAACCGAGGAGGAAAGAAGAAGCGGGTCCCTCACCCATCCGCGCTTCGCGCGTATGGGCTCAGGATGACAGCGAGAAGCGACTGCGAAAGGCAAAGGCGAAAGGCAGAGGACCGGCTCTTAAAACCGGAGGGCCCGGCGCACGCAAAGGCTCGAGTTTTTCCGCGACCTGTTCAAGCCGTGCCCCGACGACTTCCATTTATGAGATGTCTCCTGGCCGATTGCTACGCCTTTGCGGGCATTTTCGGGCATGATGGGGACTGGCGCCGAATACTAATTTGGTAGCTTGGAGAACTTCATGCCCTGTCTTTTGCTTATTCTTTTTCTGGCTTTTCCGCGGATCGCGCTGGTGCTGCTGTTTCTCTTTTCTCATTATTTGCAGCGCGCTTATCACGGGCTGCTTGTGCCGCTCATCGGGTTCTTGTTTTTGCCGCTTACAACTTTGGCGTACGCGTGGATGGCGAATACGGGGCGGCCTACCGTGGGGATCAACCTGATTATTCTGGTTATTGCGGTTGTGATCGACTTGGGCGGGATGGGCGGCGGAGCGTATCACCGTACGCGCGAGTACTGAATTCCTGTGCGCAGGCAGACGCGGGTCGCTTGACAACCTGCAAACCCCTGTCTAGCATGGAGTTGCGGTTGGCTGGAGGCGTTAATGATCAAGCTTGATATCGTGAACGCAATTGTAACGAAGACGAACATCACCCGGACTAAGGCGGAACAGGCTGTCGAGACGGTTTTTGAAACTATGAAGAACGCGCTGGGCCGCGGGCAGCGAATCGAGCTTCGGCGTTTTGGCGTGTTCAACGTGAAGCCGCGCAAAACGGGAATTGGACGGAATCCGCGTACCGGGCAACAGGTGAATATCCCGCCGGGCAAAGCGGTCCGATTCAAGCCAGGCAAGGAACTCCAGTCGCTTCCGGCTCCTGCTCCGGCGGCAAGCACGACACCGACTGCGCAACCCTGACGCGAGCAGCGCGAAAAACATTTAACACCGCGCGGGATTTTTCGAGCTATAGGACCGCTTTCGGGCGTTGACGCATCCAATCCGCATGAGCAGCTTCCCATACGGTGGCAACGGCCACGGCCCCACACCCGTCGAAGTGCTGGACGTAAACTTCCGGCCGCTTGGGGAACAGGCCCTCCCACCACCACCGAAGCCGCAGCGCCTTTGGCTTGCGGTGCTGCTGTTCCTGCTGACGCTTCTTTCCACGCTGGCGGTGGGATCGGAGTTTGCGTCTTCGTACGCACAGAACCGCGAGCCGTTCTCCGGCGGGGCCGATCCATTTTCGGCTATGCTGGTGCCTTTCGAGCATCCGCAACTCCTGCTGCTGGGCGTTCCTTTCTCTTTTACGCTGATGGGAATTCTGCTGGCGCACGAACTCGGCCACTATTACGCCTGCAAAATATACGGGATCGACGTGAGCTATCCCTACTTCATTCCGGCGCCGACGCT
>JBEKTG010000491.1:0-2895 GCA_049516275.1 Candidatus Acidiferrales bacterium | reverse complement strand
CGAAATCGTTGAGACATTGAACAAGCAGGACCTGATCGGTATCCCAGATCCTAGCTCGGAGGAGTGATGTCGGGTGGCGCAGTCCTTGACGTTGAGTTGTTGAATTTGCGGGGGCTCGATCCCGTGCGGTTTTCGAGGGTCGGCGGCCACGCAATTTATCCCCGCCCGCCTAACACAGTGGTGATGCCGATATCGCACACAGCGTCCGCTTTCTGATTGTCGAACTAAGGAATCGTTGCGGGAATGACACATGCGGCCCGAAGTATAAATGGTGCCGAGGGGCAGAGTTGAACTGCCTACGCCGGCCTTTTCAGGGCCGCGCTCTACCGGTGAGCTACCTCGGCACGGGATTTAAAGATTGTAAGGAAAAATCAGCGGGCAGCAAAGAGAAAACGACAGCGAAGAGTGGGTTTCTTTCGCGCGCGAAGGGCGAGAAAGGCGCGTCGCTTTTTTCGCTTCGGGCTTTCGTTCGATCGCGCGGTTATTCAAGAAAACCAAGACCCACCCTTGAGAGGCGCAAGGATCAGTAAAGGCAAGAGAGATCCTTCGCCGCTTCGCTCCTCAGGATGACAGCGAAAACCGATCCCGCTCACTTCATGGACTCGTCGAATTCGCGCATCCATTCTTTTTTCTTTAGGACTTCGCGGGGCTTGGCGCCGTCGGGGGGGCCTACTATGCCGTCCTTTTCCATGAGGTCGATTAGGCGGGCGGCGCGGCCGTAGCCTACGCGCAAGCGGCGCTGCAGCGTGGAGGTGGAGGCGCGGCCTGCTTCGCAGACTACGCGGACGGCGTCCTGGTAGAGATCGTCGTCTACGGGTTCGGCGCCTTCACCGGGTTCGCCTTCGAAACCTGCGGCGTTTTCGTCCTTGGGCGGCTTTAGGATTTCTTCGTTGTAATTGGCTCTCGCCTGTTCGCGCCAGAAGTCGCAGACCGCCTGGACTTCGCCTTCGCCGACGTAGGGGCCGTGGACGCGGTGCAGGCGGGACGAGCCTGCGGGGAGATACAGGCTGTCGCCCTTGCCCAGCAGCGACTCGGAGCCGTTGGTATCGAGAATGGTGCGCGAGTCCACCTTGCTGGCTACGCGGAAGGAAATGCGGGCCGGGAAGTTGGCCTTGATCAGGCCGGTGATCACGTCTACCGAGGGGCGCTGCGTGGCCAGGATCAGATGGATGCCTACCGCGCGGGCCATCTGCGCGAGGCGGGTGATGGATTCCTCCACGCCGTTGGTATCGACCATCATGAGATCGGCCAGCTCGTCGATCACGATCACCAGGTAGGGAAGCGGACGGTGCTCTTCCTCGTCGGTGTTCTCGAAAAGCGAAAGGGACTGCGGCTTGTCGAACGTTTTGTTGTACTGCTCGATGTTGCGGACGCCGCGCTGCGCCAGGATTTTCAGGCGGCGCTCCATTTCGCGCGTGGCGTTGCGCAGAACGTTGGCGGCAACCTTCGCGTCGGTGACGACCGGCGTGAAGAGGTGCGGGATGTCGGCGTAGAGGCCGAGTTCGAGACGCTTCGGATCGATGAGCACGAGCTTCATTTCGTCCGGAGTGGCGCGGTACAGCATGCCCATCAGCATGGAATTGATGAAGACGCTCTTGCCGGTGCCGGTGGATCCGGCGATCAGCAGGTGAGGCATCTGGGTCAGGTCAGCGGCGCGAATGCGGCCGATGAGGTCTTTGCCCAGCGGCAGGATCAGTTTCGAGGACGAATGGGCGAATTCGGGCGACTCGATCACGTCGCGCAGGGCAATTGTCTCGCGGCGGGCGTTGGGAACCTCGATGCCTACCGTGGATTTGCCGGGGATGCGTTCGATCAGGATCGATTCTGCGCGCAGGGCCAGGCAGAGATCGTCGGCCAGGCCGGTGATGCGGCTGTATTTGATTCCCGCCTCGGGCTTGAATTCGAAGGTGGTGACCACCGGGCCTGGATTGATCTGGGTGATGCGGCCCGCTACGCCAAATTCCGCGGACTTCTGTTCGATGGCGCGGGCGCACTCCTTGAGTTCGCTTTCGTCCATCTTTTCGCCGCGCTCGGCTACGCGCAGAAGGTCAGTGGAGGGCAGCTTGAAGTTGGTCTTGCCCTGGGGCGGCTTGGGCATCGCCTTCTTCGGATTCTGGCGGATTTCGGGCTCGTGGAACTGGATCACGGCCGGCCCCTGCTCGGCCAGGTGCGGCTCGGCCAGAACGGGCGGCTCTTCCTCTTCTTCTTCGTCCTCTACGCCCGCCTTGGCAGCGGAAACACGCTGCTGCTTTACGGGCGGACGCCCGGCGATCTTAATTTCCTCGACGCGTTTGCGAAGCTGCTCGGACTCGCGCTCCTCGCGCCAATCCCTTACGCGGGCGATCATCTTTCCGATGTAGCCCTCGGAGGTCATGGGCTTCTTCATCCAGTCAACCAGGGCGCGGAAGGAAAAGCTGGTGGTGAGAAGAACGGAGGTGGTGAGCAGCATGAGCGATACGAGATTCGCTCCCACCGTATTGAACGCCGCACGCAAGCCTTCGGCAGCCACGGTGCCAAGCAACCCGCCGGCCGGCAGGGCGCCACGCACCCCCGGCATGTGAATGAGCGAGAGTTCCGCGGAAAGGGACACGAGCGACATCGCGGCGCCGATCAACCGCGCCACCGGCGCCTCGATATCCTGGCTGCGGAACCAGCGCATCGCCACCATGAACATCCCCACCGGGAACAAGAACGCCGAAAAGCCGCAGAACTGGAAGAACAGGTCCGCGAGGTGCGCACCCACCGGGCCGATCCAGTTGCGTGCCTGGCCTGAGACTATTGGAGAGGACACGTTGAAGGATGCGTCGTGCGGGGAGTACGAGAGCAGGCTCAGAGCCAGCAGGACGGCCATGCTCAGGCCGACAAACCCGATCATCTCGTTAAAGCGCTTGTTTT
>JBEKTG010000490.1:0-3512 GCA_049516275.1 Candidatus Acidiferrales bacterium | reverse complement strand
CTGGAGGTTCGCCAGGCGGCGCTTTTCGAGCGGCCCACGCGGCTGGAGGATGGCGAAAAGGGCCTGGAAGCGTGGCTGCGCATGTTCCGGCGGGTGATTCTCGATCGCCTTCCCGCTGCCGAGCAGGACGCGTTCCTGCGCGAAGTTGAGCGGCAGGCGCGACCGGAGCTGTTCCAGGACGGCGTCTGGGAATTGGATTACCGCCGCCTCCGAATCGTGGCCTGGAAGCAGGCGTGAGTTTCCATGTGCTCGGCGCAACACCCTGCGTTGTCATTCCGAGCGCAGCGAGGAATCTGCATTTCCTTTTCGAAAAGAACGCCGACGCAAGTGACATAGCCTGATAACATAGGCTGACGATGGCATCGCCTTACCGCATCAATTTGCCGGTGTACGAAGGGCCGCTCGATCTTCTGCTCGATTTGATTCGCAAGCAGGAGATGGACATCCACAATATTCCCATCGCCAAAGTCACCGAGCAGTACCTCGACTACCTGCACCAGATCGAAAAGCTCGATATCGACGTCTCCGCCGACTTCATCTACATGGCCGCCACGCTGATCCACATCAAGTCGAAAATGTTGCTTCCGGCCGATCCTCTGACGCCCGAGGAAGAGCAGGACCCGCGCGGCGAGCTGGTCCACCGGCTGCTCGAACACGAGAAATTCAAGAATGCGGCGCAGCTTCTCTATCAGAAGCAGCAGATCGAGGACCATGTTTGGTCGCACCCGGACCGCAGCTTATATACCGGCGACGCGATCGAGGGCGAGATGGCTGTTTCGCTCGTGGACCTGGTCAAGACGTTCCAGCAGATTCTCGAACGCCGGAAGCAAACGCCGAAATTCGAGCTGCGCCACGAAAGCGTTTCGATCGCGCAGATGATGGACCGGCTCCGCCAGCGGCTGATCGCTTCGGACGAACCCATCTCGCTGCTCGAATTCTTCGATACATGCGAGACGCGGAACGCCACCATCGTCGCGCTGCTGGCCGTGCTGGAAATGGTCCGCATGCAGGCGGTGATCCTGGTGCAGATGGAGCTTTTTGCGGACATCGGCCTGCGGAAGCACAAGATGTTCGACGCCGTGTTTGCTGGGCCCGACGCCATGTCGAAGATCGAAGAGCAGTACTTGTAGCGGCTGCGCGAAACAAATAGCGAAATTCGAAGAAAGAGAAATTATGACGCCACAAGACATTCAGGCGGCTCTCGAAGCGATTATTTACGCTGCCGACGAGCCGGCCACTCTCGATCAGATTGCCCACGCACTGGGCGTGGAAAAGATGGAAGCGCGCGGGGCCCTCGATCTTCTCACCGCGGCGTATCAAATCGACGAGCGCGGGATTGAAGTGCGCAAAGTGGCGGGCGGCTGGAAGTTCTACACCAAGCCGCAGCATCACGAAGTGGTGCGCAAATTCATCAAGAGCCTCCAGCCGCCGCTGCGCCTTACCATGCCCGCGCTCGAGACGCTGGCCGTGATTGCCTACAAGCAGCCCGTCACCGTGCCGGAGATCAACGAGATCCGCGGCGTCAATGTCGGGGGGGTGATCAAGACGCTGCTGGAGAAGCGCCTCATCACCACCGCGGGACGCAAAGAGGTGATCGGCCGGCCCATTCTCTATCGCACCTCGAAGCAGTTCATGATTCGCTTCGGGCTTTCCGACCTCGACGAGCTCCCGAGCCTCAAGGAATTCGAGCAGTTGGCGCAGGCGGCTCTCGGTTCCGATACCGGCATTGCGCCTGCTGAGCCGGGCGAGGCACCGGCGGAATCGCATTCGGACGGAGTTATGGCGGCGCAAACCGAGGACGGCAGCGACAACGATCTCGCTGAATTGGGTGAAGACGCCTTGGAAGTGCCCACGGAGGCTTCGGCTGGAGCGGAAGCACCGATTACTCACGCGCAGGGAATCGAGGCGGACGACGGCGGGTCCGAAACGGATGAAACGCCCGATGGGTCCAAGGCAGCATCCGCCGCTGCGGGCAATTCAGAGCATTCGTGAAGTCCACACGCACCCTCCAGGCCCTTCGCGATTTGCGTCGCCGGGCCGGCCCAGGAAAGTTGACCAAGGACAGCCAGTCAGGAAAAATGACCCATGCTTGAACGTCTGCAAAAAATAATCGCGCGCGCCGGGATCGCCTCGCGGCGTCACGCGGAAGAGTTCATCACCTCCGGCCTCGTCACCGTGAATGGCCAGACCGTCACTGAGCTGGGCTCGAAGGCGGACGCGTCGCGCGATCACATCAAAGTGTCCGGCAAGCTGCTGCGCCCGGCCTCGGCCTCGAATCTTGTATATCTCATCTTGAACAAGCCACCCGAAGTTGTGTCGACGATGAGCGATCCCGAAGGCCGGCCATCGCTGCGCGATTTACTGCACGGCGTTTCGGAGCGGGTGTTTCCTGTGGGCCGCCTCGAGTATCACTCGACCGGCTTGGTATTGCTGACCAACGACGGCGACCTGGCTAACCGCATCCTGCAGTCGAACGATCTGCGGCAGACCTATCAATTGAAGCTCAAGACGCTGCTCACGTTCGCCGAAATCGAGAGTCTCGCGCGCGCGACCGGGGCGCACATCACGCGTCTTCGGGGTAAGGAAATGCCGTGGTACGAAGTGACGCTCTCCGAGGCGCGGCGCGACGCGCTACGGAATAAACTTTTTCAGACCGGGCATCCGGTCGACAAGATGCGGCGCGTAGGCATGGGCAACCTCAAGCTGGCAAAGAGACAGCGCCAGCCGACCGGCCGCCCAAGCGCCCGGCGAAGCCGCCAAAGTTCGCGAAGTTCTCCAAGTTTGCGAAATCCACAAAGTTCACCAGGCCCACAAGGTCCGCGAAGTCTGCAAAGTTGGCAAAGTCCGCACGGTCCGGCCAGTTCACGAAGCACAAGCAGCGTGGTGCCGCAAAGAAGTTTCGGCCCCACTCCTCGCCCCAGCAGTAAACCTCCTGGGGAACAAATTTCCACCAAATTCAGACTGGGTTTTGAGCCCAGGTGCGATATGATACGCGGCCTCGAACGGGGAATCGGTTCAAGCTACGTCCGCGTTATCCGCCAACTTTTGCAGGGCTTTTTATCCTGGTGAGCCGGTGGTATGCGCGGCGAGGGCATGCGCCAAAAATAACGCATTAGCGAGCCGCGCGAGCGGCCCGCGAAACCTGAACGCACTCGAAAGGTTTGATCTATTTCCATGAACAACTCACTTGGGCCACGCAGCGATTCAAACGGAGCATCGGCACACTCGGCAGGCGATTCCATCAGCCAGATTCTCAAGAACAGCCGCACCATCGCGGTCGTGGGGTTATCGAGCCGCCGCCACCGGCCGAGCTTCGGCGTCTCCGAATACATGCAATCGGCGGGATACCGGATTATCCCGGTCAACCCGTCTGAAACCGAGGTGCTGGGCGAAAAGTGTTACGCGCGACTGGAGGACGTTCCGGAAGCCGTGGACATCGTGAACATTTTCCGGCGATCGGAGTTCGTGCCGGAGATCGTGGATTCGGCGATTCGCATCGGCGCGCGGTCGGT
>JBEKTG010000489.1:0-2907 GCA_049516275.1 Candidatus Acidiferrales bacterium | reverse complement strand
ACCGGCTCATCACCGGCACAAGGTAAGCGTTCAGGACAGTCGTAGCGGTGCGTTCGAATTCGCGGAATTCCGGAAGAATTTCGTGCGATACAGAGACGTTCATTCCCGCCGCGCGAAGCCTTTCCGCAAGCAACCGTTCGTGCTCCGACCGCAGGAACGAAAACAGCAGGCAAACAGCAACCGCATCCGCTCGCGAGGCGCGCACGCGACGCACGATCCGTGCGATCTCGGCCTTCGAAGGACGCAGCAGCACCCTTCCATCCGCGCCCACGCGCTCGCGCGCTCCAAATCTTCTTTCCCTCGGAACCAGCGGCGCCGGCCGCGTGCCCATCAGCTCATAGAGCTTCGCCCGCGCCTGCCGCCCAATTTCCAGCACGTCCTCAAATCCCGCCGTCGTCACCAGCGCCACGCGCCCGCCCCGGCGTTCGAGCAGCGCGTTCGTACCCACGGTAGTGCCGCAAAGCACTTCCAGCGGCTCTCCCGCGGCGCCATCGGGCGATTCCCCGGCGATTTTTTCCAGCGCGATGCGAATGGCATCCGCCGGATTCCGCGGCGTCGAATGAACCTTCAGAATTTCCAGGCGCCCGCCGCGCAGAAAAACGCAGTCGGTAAACGTCCCGCCGGTATCAAGCGCCACGCGCATGGACGCCAATTCTACACGACCGGCCCCGCGCCACCGCCCCCCGCCGTTGTCCGTCAGCGCCAGTGGATCCCCGGTCGGTAGAATTCTATCGGCAGAATTCGGGCATCACGCGCTCTCTTCGCAACGGTGGTTCAACGCCGATTGAATACGTGGAATTCGAGCTGAAGTAAAACCCGTCAGCGGAGAAAAAAGCAAAGCAACAAGCCAGAAGCGATTGCGGGGCGATCCTCTGCCGGCAGCTCTGTTTACTGAAGAACTGTAGTATCGGTGCAGTTCGGTGACGTATAGGACGGAGTGCTGGACGCGTTGAACCGGAGCACTCCGCTCGCGTCCGAACAGAACGCCCGCAGCCCCGTGGCGGCATTGATCGGAGTGGCCGTCACCACAAAACCATCGGTGTAGCCATATCCGCCCGAGCACGAGCTCGACGCGCTGGTCAGAATCGTGTTACCCGGCACAAGAGCGAAGGTGTAGCCGCTCTTTGATCCGGCGGTCAGCACCGGGTCGATCAATTCGGCGTTCGTGCAGCTCGGCGAGCCGCTGCCGGTGGTCCCGATGGCCGTGAGGCTCGGTGGAAACCCGTTGCCGTAGGTCGAGTTGTAATTCCCTGCAGCCGTGATCATGAGTCGAAGCGAAGCCACCGCAGACGCTTCGTTCGCCGCGATTCGCGACCGCAGCAGGTTGGGAATCGCGATCGCCGAAATCACCAGGATGATCGCCACAACGATCAACAATTCGATCAGCGAAAATCCCTTTTCCTCGCACTGTGAAGAGTTGGCAGTCATAGTTCGTCCCGATAATGGACCAACGGACCTATCCACAAGGCACCCTTCCAAGCCGCGTTCGGCATTACCGGTTTCCTTGCGATCCTGCGTAATCCGCATTGGAGGGCGGTCACACAGCACTTCGTCCTGAGCCATCCCACGGCCTGACGATCGTTTCGACGCATACTAGCTTGCAATTAGTCTGCCACGCCTAATCCCCTCCCTGCCACACCGCATCCAGATGATGTTGCTAGGCTTGCACTACGATTCGCCTGTCCCCGATCCGGCCCAATTTGAATCGTCGCGCGGGAACGCCCGTCGAATGACGTGGCGGCGCAGTCCAATGTGCCACAATTTGTCATTGCGGAAGGGTCGGTCCGGAGAATTTCATTCTCTTCATTGTGTGCCAAGATTGCTATCGAGCCCCGCGCGCACAGGTTTGCATTTCATCTGTCACATCATTCCTCTTGCCTTCCGCCGAATTTCCCGCGAGCCTTCGATCCGCAGTCACGATATGCTCTCAACTCAACATGGCACAGACTTGCATAACCCTGACAAAACGCCTCCTCCACGCTTCAGCGATGATCCCCCTTCTCGCTGTCCTGTTCGCGCCGCCCCCTGCCTCCGCCCACGACATCCCCATCGACATCACCGTGCAAATGTTCGTAAAACCCTCCGGCCACACGCTCCACGTCCTCGTCCGCGTCCCGCTGCGAGCCATGCGTGACACGGAATATCCCGTCCGCGGCTCAGGCTATCTCGACCTCACAAAGGTTGACCCCGCCCTGCGCGATGCCGCGACTACCTGGCTCTCGAATTCCATCGAGGTCTACGAAGGCAACTCCCAGCTCCCGCCCCCGCAGCTAACCGCCACGCGCGTCTCGCTTGAATCCGACAGGTCCTTCGACTCCTACGACGACGCGCTCGCGCACGTCACCGGCCCCGAACTCCCCAGCGACACGCAGTTGATCTGGGACCAATCCCTGATAGACGTGCTCTTCGATTACCCCATCCAGTCCGACCAGTCGCGATTCTCCATCCATCCGGGCCTCGGCGGCCTCGCCGTTCACGTCGCCATCGTCCTGCGATTTCTGCCGCCGGGCGGCGCGGTGCGCGCCTTCGAATTTCTCGGCGATCCCGGCCTCGTGCGTCTCGATCCGCGCTGGAGCCAGGCCGCGCTGCGCTTCGTGAAGCTGGGCTTCCTCCACATACTCGACGGCACCGACCACCTGCTCTTCCTGTTCTGCCTGGTAATTCCCTTCCGCCGCTTCCGCGCGCTGATCCCGGTGGTCACCGCGTTCACGGTGGCGCACTCGATCACCCTGATCGCCTCCGCCTACAATCTGGCGCCGGACGCCCTGTGGTTTCCGCCCCTCATCGAAACGCTGATCGCCGTTTCCATCGTGTACATGGCGCTCGAAAATATCGTCGGCGGCGTCACCGTCCACCGCCGCTGGATCGTCGCCTTCTGCTTCGGCCTCGTTCACGGCTTCGGCTTTT
>JBEKTG010000488.1:0-2910 GCA_049516275.1 Candidatus Acidiferrales bacterium | reverse complement strand
AGGTCGGTGCCTACTACCTGCGGCGGGGTCATCTCCGAATAATTCAGCAGCAGCACTGTGCCTAGCGCGCCTGCGCCTGCGGACGAAAATCCCGACTCGACTCCAATCGGCAACGCCAGCCACGGTAGCCATTTCGAATTTTTGTGGGCGAAGCCGGGATTTTGTACGCGGCGGAAGAACGTCACGCTGGAAGAGGCGGTGAGCAAGAGACCCAGCAGAATTACCACTACCGGACTGCCTGCGTGCGTGCTCAGGAGGCGCAGGAGGTAGGTGCCAATTAACAGGCCGGGGATGGCTCCTTGCAGGAGCAGCCAGTGGTAGCGCCAGTGGATGTGGCGGCCGGCCATGTAGAACGGGGCGGCGATCAGGCGCAGTACGCCGGCGAAAACGAAGGCTGTGCCTACCGATGCGGCCGCGGGAAGACCCACTATCAACATCAGGGCGGGGACGGTGAAGCTGCCGCCGCCTATGCCGGTGAGTCCTACGGCTAGGGCAATCAGGAAACCGATTGCGATCTGCATCAATTCGCTCGTTTTATGGCGGCGGGTTCAGGGGCGGCTTGATTGGAGGCGGCTGCGTCTGCCTCTGCGTCAGACTTTTTGGAGGCGGTGTGGATGCCGCATTCCAGTTTTGCGCCGCCCCATCTGCCGGAGCGCGGGTCGGCGCCCGCTTGCGGGATGGCGGTGCAGGGTTCGCAGCCGATGCTGCGGTAGCCTGTGTCGTAGAGCGGGAGGTAATCGATTTTGTTGTCGGCGGTGTACTTCCAGACCTGGCCCCAGGTCCACGCGGCTAGCGGGCTTACTTTGAGCAGAACTTTGCTGCTGGCGAGTTCGTGGTGCTCGACGATTTTGAGATTCTTGCGCGTGGGCGATTGTTCGCGGCGCAGGCCGGTGAACCAGACGTCATAGTGCTGCAAGGCTTCGAAAAGGGGTTCGACCTTGCGGAGGTTGCAGCATTTGCCGGGATCGGTGCGATTCAGGATGCCGAACTCGGCTTCCTGCTCGGCTACGGATTTTTTCGCGGCGAGATTTTTGAGATTGAGATTCCAGGCCTTGGCCATACGGTCGCGGTAGGCGTAGGTTTCGGCGAAGTGGTAGCCCGTTTCGAGGAACAGGACCGGGATATCGGGGAGGCGCTTGCGCAAAAGATCGAGGACGATCATGTCCTCGGCCTGGAAGCTGCAGGTGAAGCACGGGAGACCGCTATTTTCGGCTAGGATGCGGTCGATGGCGGCTTCGGCGGAAAGGGCTTCGAATTCCTGCGCGATTACGGGCTGGTTCATTTGCGCCTCTGGTTCGGGTCGGAATGCGTGTCGCGCCATTTGTAGAGGGCGTCGACGAGTTGCGTGACGGCTTCTTCGTCGGTGAGGTCGAACCTCGGGATTTCAAAGAATGCGCCGGGGCCGAAGATGGCGCGGACGGCCTGGGCCTGGTTGGTGCCGTCGTCGAGCGGCGCGAAAACGGTGATGGCGCCGGAGAGGCGATAGGCTTTTGTTACTGTGACTAACTCGTGGGAGAGGAAGTCCATCGGGCCGACTAGCTGCACGAACCAGCCTTCTTCGAACAGGCGGCGCTCGACCATTTCGGCCACGCGCGGGCGGCCCTTGAGCCAGACCGCCGCCGACGGATGGCCGAAGCGGAGGACGCGCTCTTCTCTTGTGCTGCGTCCGGTGTTCGCGGTGGCTGCGGATGTTTGCGTGGCTGGGCCTGGCGCGATCGGTTGCCCGATGATGCCGGCGGCTACCGTGGCGTTGGTGTGCTGGTCGATGACGATGAAGCTGCCCATGGTGCGATTTTCGCTGTAGGGATCGAAGAAGAGGGGGAGCGTCGTTTTCAGATCGACTTCGGCGATATCGTTCATGTCCAGGCTGGTGGCCGGGGATTTTTCCAGGGTGTTTACGTCGATGCGCTGGCGCACCTGCTTGAAGCGCGCGCGGACGGTGCGCGTGGTGTGCTTGAGCAGGTAAATTTTGTGGAGGTCGAGCGGATCGGCGTGCATCCAGACGACGGTGGCCTGGAATTCGGTGCCGACTGAGGGGCGGTTTTCGTCGGAGACGATTACGTCGCCGCGGCTGATGTCGATTTCGTCTTCGAGGGTCACGTTGACCGATTCGCCCGGGCCGGCCTGCGCTAGTTCATCTTCGAAGGTGACTATGGATTTCACTTTTGTGCTGATGCCGGAGGGCATGGCCACTACTTTGGCGCCGGAGCGGAGGACGCCGGAGGCGATCTGGCCGGCGAAGCCGCGGAACGTGGAGTCGGGACGAATCACGTACTGCACGGGGAGGCGCAAGGGGCCGGAGGCGGCGGTGTCGCTCACGCGCAAGCCTTCCAGATGTTCGAGCAGCGCGGGTCCTTCGAACCACGGTGTGCGCGGACTGCGGCGGACCACGTTGTCGCCGTCGAGAGCGCTTACCGGAACCGCGTAGAGGCTTTTGATGCCGAGTTGACCGGCGAACTCGCGGAACTCGGCGGCGATGCGCTCGAAGACTTCCTGCGAGAAGCCGACGAGATCCATTTTGTTGACGGCGGCGACAATGTGCTGCACGCCGAGAAGGTTGGCGATGTAGGCGTGGCGGCGCGACTGGCGCAGGACGCCTTTCGTCGCGTCCATTAGAACGACCGAGGCATCCGCGGTCGAGGCGCCGGTGGCCATGTTGCGCGTGTACTGTTCATGACCTGGGGTGTCCGCGATGATGAACTTGCGGCGCGGAGTGGAAAAATAGCGATAGGCGACGTCGATGGTGATGCCTTGCTCGCGCTCGGCGCGGAGGCCGTCGGTGAGAAGGGCGAAGTCGATGGGGCCGCCGGAGCGGTTTACGTTGCTCTTGCGAACGGAGGCCAATTGATCTTCGAGAACGGACTGGCTGTCGTAGAGGAGGCGACCGATCAGCGTGGACTTGCCGTCGTC
>JBEKTG010000487.1:0-2917 GCA_049516275.1 Candidatus Acidiferrales bacterium | reverse complement strand
TTCTCCCCGCGCGCCGCCCAGGCTTCCGCGTCCTGCGCCGTGAACACCGCCTTGCCCACCGCCGCGCCCGGCACCGCGTTGATTCCAGTCACCACTTTCCGCGCGGACAATTCGCCACGCGCCAGCGCCGGATCGATCACCGGATAGAACAGCCGCTCCACATCCTCCGCCTTGATTCTTTCAAGTGCTTCTTCAACTTTAATCAGGCCCTCATTAGCCATATCCACGGCGATCTGAAACGCCGCTCCCGGCGAGCGCTTCCCGTTGCGCGTCTGGAGCATGTATAGCGTCCCGGTCTCGACGGTGAATTCCATGTCTTGCATGTCGCGGTAATGCTTCTCGAGTTTCTCGCGCACGCGCTCAAGCTGTTTGTAAACCTTCGGCATCAAATTCTTGAGTTCGCTCAAATGAAGCGGCGTACGAATTCCCGCGACCACGTCTTCGCCCTGTGCGTTCAGCAGGAAATCCCCGAAGAATTTCTTCTCGCCGGTGGATGGGTCGCGCGTAAAGCAAACGCCGGTCCCTGATTCCTCGCCGGTATTGCCAAACACCATTTGCACCACGTTCACTGCCGTGCCCAGCAGCCCGGTAATCTTCTCGACGCGCCGGTAGGTAACGGCCTTCTCGCCCATCCAGGACTCGAACACCGCGCCAATCGCGCCCCACAGCTGCTCTTCCGGATCCTCGGGGAAATCGCGGCCCGTCTTTTCCTTGAAATAGGCCTTATATTCGCCCACCAGTTGGCGCCAGCCCTCGGCCGTCACCTGCGTGTCGTCGGTAACTTTCAGATATTTCTTCAAATTGCGCAGGCGGGTCTCGAGGTCTTCCTTGGGCAGGCCGATCACAACGCTCGAATACATCTGCACGAAGCGGCGGTAGGCATCGTAGGCAAAGCGCGGATTACCGGTGGCCTTGGCCAGGCCTTCCACGGACTTGTCGTTCAAGCCCAGGTTCAGAATCGTCTCCATCATCCCCGGCATGGACTTCGCCGATCCCGAGCGCACGCTCACGAGCAGCGGATCCTTGGCATCGCCAAGCTTCTTGCCGGTCAGCTTCTCCAGGTGCGCGATGTTTTTCGACACTTCCGCGCGCAATTCCTTGGGATATTTCTTCCCGTGCGTCAGATAGTAGTCGCAGGTCTCGGTAGTAATCGTGAAGCCGCCCGGTACGGGAAGTCCGATGCGGGTCATTTCCGCCAGGCCCGCGCCCTTGCCTCCCAGAATCTCTTTCATCTCGCCATTGCCGTCCGCTTTTCCAGCTCCAAAGAAATAAACGTATTTCATCTCTCTCCTCTAACTTTCACTTTAAATTTTTAATTTTAAAATTTGTCGGCGCGCCCACAACTAAAGCATCGCCTCAACAAAACAAGGGCAAAAAATCTAATTCTTGGCCTGAGCTTCTTCTGAGCTCAATTCAGAGAAGTCCGCAATCGTCGAGAACTCCTTCAACAACCCCCCGAGCAGCGCGATACGGTTCCTGCGAACGTCCTCGTCTTCAACCATCACCATAACCTTGTCGAAGAAAAAATCGACGGCGGGGCGAAGCTCCGAGATTTCTTCCAGTGCCGCTCGATATTTCTTTTCCTTCTTCTTGCGCGACGCCTCCGCCCCTACTCTCTGGGCCACCATCTGCAACTGCTGCTCCGCCGGCTCCCGCAGCAACTCCTGATTCACCGCCCCCTGAACCTTATCGCCCTTCCCGGCCGACTTCTCCAATATGTTGCGGATGCGCTTGAACGAGGCAGCGAGCGGAGCGAAGTTCCTGCTGCCGCGAATCGTCTGCAGCGCAGCCACGCGGTCAACCGCGTCAACAAGGTCGTCGGACCCCGCCGCAAATGCCGCATTGATTTCATCCGAGGCAAAGCCGCGGCGCTCTTTCAGTATGTACCGCGCCCGCTCCAGCAGAAATTCGAGAACCTGCTTCTGCGAAGCCTCGGATGCTTCTATGTTGGGGCGGTGTTCCTTAAGGAATTTTGCCGCCGCGGATACTGCCGCCGAAAGTGAAATCGGCAACTTGTATTCAAGTATTATCTTAACTATTCCGATCGCAGCTCGACGCAAAGCAAATGGATCACTTGAGCCTGTCGGAATCGCGCCCACCGCGAAGCATGCCACCACCGAATCGAGTTTGTCTGCCAGCGCGACGGCACAGCCGGTAAGGTTTCGCGGTAGCGGATCGTCTAGGCCAATCGGCTTGTACTGATCGTAGACCGCCCACGCGATTTCCTCCGGCTCTCCCTGTACGCGCGCGTACAGGCCCCCGACAACTCCCTGCAGCTCGGGAAACTCGCGCACCATTTCCGTCACCAGATCGCATTTTGCAAGCTCCGCTGCCCTGTCAGAACCAGCGACGTCCGCCTTGGCAACGCCCGCGCTGAACCACTGCTCGGCCAGCCAGCGCGCCAGAGAGCGCATGCGCTCGACTTTGTCGCCGTAGCTTCCGAGGCGGCGTTCGTAGGTCACGGTTGCCAGTTTCGGGAGATATTCGCCTATCTTGATCTTCTGATCGGCCGTCCAGAAGAATTGCGCATCGGCAAATCGCGCCCGGATCACGCGCTCATGCCCCGCCCGGATGAAGCCCTTGGGATCTCCCGGCAGGTTGACCACCGCCAGAAAATTGGGTACCAGTTCCCCGTCGCGGTTCTCCACTGCGAAATATTTCTGGTGCCCGCGCATCACCGTGATCAAAATTTCCTCGGGCAGGTCGAGAAAACCGGCGTCGAAATTGCCCATGATTACCGAGGGGTATTCGTTAAGGTAGGTCACCACATCGAGAAGGCCCAAATCCTCATGCGCTCGCAGGTTCTTGCGCGAAGTAATCGACCGCAACTCCGTTTCGATTTTCGTGCGGCGCTCCTCGGGGCGGAACAGCACGAAATTCTTCTTGAGGCGCGACTCGTAGTCCGCCGGACTCGTCA
>JBEKTG010000486.1:0-2936 GCA_049516275.1 Candidatus Acidiferrales bacterium | reverse complement strand
CCCCCTCCGGTGCGACCGATTCATCCATTGAGGCGGCGATGGGTCAGGTCGCCGAGCGCCTGTCGCTGGTTGCAGGCGCACGAGAACCTCGCAAGCAGATTTGCAGTTGACGCAAGAGCCGGCTCGGTGGTGGGTCGGTTTCCGGTTAGGGTTTATCGGTGGGAACCGTTGGTTGGCGGTAGAGTGAGCATTTTCAGCCAACGAGGCCCCAGGCCGGACATGCAGGACGGGTTCACGAGCCCAGCATTGCTAAAGCTGTAGGATTGCCCTGCCAGGGCCGATTGAATCTTGGGGTAGGCGTCCGCAAAGGTCGACAAATCGTCTTGCAGGAGGTCGATGCGGGTGCCATCGTCCAGGTCAAGAATGAAGTGGTAATTTGTGTGTCTTCCCGTGGTGCATCCCGTCTCGATCTTTCTCACTCTCGACCAGTCATAGGAATGAACGGCTGCCGAGAAAATCGGGCGAACTTTAATGTGTTTGAGAGATGTCGACCAAAGGCTCACCGCACCAATGAAACAGAGAGGCAATACCGCTGCAAGCGCGATCAGACCGAGTTTGGCAAGTCTAGCCAGCTGATGCGTAGTCTTTGTATCGTCGCCAAGTTCGGGTTCGAGAGTTACGCGAGCAGCCGGAATGAGCCGGACAAGAAATCTGCCTGGAACCTGGCTCATCGCAAGAGCAGGAAAGAATGAAATTGCATAGAGGAAGATGTTGCCAACGATCGTTCCCCCAAATAGAAATGCATCCGAAGGCACAAGGCTCTTCCGCAGCGAGTAGAAGGGCAGGAAGATCGCGCACCAGGTGACTCCCGCCACCGCCACGGAAATAAAGACGAAAAGGTAATGCCATCCACTCCGGCGAGCTCGCTCTCGTTCGGCCTTTGCCTGCTTGGTGTTCATGGGGTCTTCGGCTGCTGATTGTATATTAAACGTTTAACATCAATTGGCGGTTCTTGGGCCCAAAGCCCTGTGCAGTCGGATTGCCGGAAACTGACCCACTACCGCCAGCTCGCTTCTGTTTGTGCCTCGTCGGATATCGGGTTATTCTGTAGCGCTGCGGCGAGGTCCTCGGTGCCCAAATTCCAGCTCGTTCTCCTGATACACGCGCATCAACCAGTGGGAAATTTCGACGACGTATTCGAGCGGTCCTACGCCAGCTCCTATTTGCCATTCATCGAAGTTCTCGAGCGGCATCCCGCCATTCGCGTGGGGTTGCACTATTCCGGGCCGCTGCTTGAGTGGATCGAGCGCGCCCATCCGGAATATTTTGAGCGGCTGGCCGCGCTGGTGAAAAGCGGGCAAGTGGAAATGGTGGGCGGCGGGTTCTACGAGCCCGTTCTCATCGCGATTCCTCCCCAGGACCGGCTGGAGCAAATCACTCGCCTCGCCGATTACATTGAGAAGCATTTCAGCGCGCGGCCCCGCGGCGCGTGGCTTACGGAAAGGGTCTGGGAGCCGCAGATCCCGTCGTCGCTGGCGCCGGCGGGGGTGGAATACACGCTGCTTGACGACAATCATTTTCTCGGCGCGGGATTCGAGTCCTCGCAGCTTTACGGTCACTACACGGCCGAGGACCTTTGCCAAACGATCAAGGTGCTGCCCGGCCTCAAAACATTGCGATACATGATTCCGTTCCGTGATGTGGGCGACACGATTGAATTCCTGCGCGCGGCGTCGAGCGAGCATCCGGGCGGACTTGCCGCGATGGGCGACGACCTCGAAAAATTCGGAGTATGGCCGGGGACGCACGACCTGTGCTACCGCGATGGCTGGCTGGACCGGTTTTTTCATGCCCTCGAAGGCTGCGATGACTGGCTGGAGGTCGCAACGCCGGGAGCCGCGGTGGCTTTCCGCCAGCCGCTGGGCCGCGCGGATTTGCCTACGGCGTCTTATACCGAAATGATGGAATGGGCCCTTCCCACCGACGGGCGGCGCCGTTTTCATGCGCTGGTGGAAGAACTTGCGGCGCGCCCGGAGGCGCTGCCGTTCGTTCGCGGCGGGGTATGGCGGAATTTCTTCTGCAAGTATTCCGAGTCGAACTTGATGCACAAGAAAATGCTCCATGTCTCGGAGAAGCTCAAGACCCTGGCCCAGAATGGAAGGCGCGGCGAGAAGTTCGCGGCGGAGCGAGCCGAAGCGGCGAATCTTCTGCTGCGCGCGCAATGCAACGACGCCTATTGGCACGGCATTTTCGGCGGCCTCTACTCGCCGCATTTGCGCACGGCGGTCTGGCGTCCTCTGGTGCAAGCGGAAGCCATTGCGGACCGCCTGAAGCATCGGAAAAGGGATTATGCGGACGTGGTGTTCTTCGATTTCGACGCGGATGGGCGCGATGAGGTTTATTTCACGTCGGAGAAATACGCCGCGCTGGTCGCTCCCGACGACGGCGGCACGGTCAGTGCGCTCGATTTCAGGCCGTCCGGCGCTACGCTGATCAACTCGCTGAAACGCCGCCCGGAGGCCTATCACGGCGCCCTGAAGAATCTGGGCAAGAACGGCGCGGGCGAAGTGCAGTCCATCCACGACCAGAGGCGCACGAAGGAGGAGGGCCTGGAGCGCTGGCTGCAGTACGATCGCTGGCCCCGCCACTGCTTTCGCCTGCTTGTCTTCGCGGCGAACAAAACGTACGAGGATTGCAGCCTGATTCAATTGGAAGAAGACGCCGCGCTGGCGGGCGGGAAGTATCAAGCGAAAGATATCTCCGATCGTGGAGTAACGCTGGAGGCCTGCGACAGCGTGGGTTGGCCAGCGAAGAAGGTACTGACGTTCCATTCCACGGAGAACGGATTCGACGTGGAGTGCGAGCTGGCCCTCCGGCGAAATGCGCCGGAAGCCACATCCATAAACGTCGGAGTCGAAGTCGTCATCAATTTTCTGGCGCCGTCCGCGCCGGACCGCTATTTCCAGTCGGATGGCAAACGCTTTCCGCTGAGGATG
>JBEKTG010000485.1:0-2939 GCA_049516275.1 Candidatus Acidiferrales bacterium | reverse complement strand
GGCGGCGCGGTGGGTCCGCCGCAGGTGATGGTCACGCCACCGGGTGAGTCGCCGCACGCAGTGCCGCTGGAAGAGACTGCGCCGGGCCACTACGAAGCGCGCGTTCCCGCGGACCAGCGCGGACTCTATCGCATCGTATCGGGCAGCTCCGAACTCGTGCTTCCCGAGGCGGGTTTCTATCGCGAAACCGAGGAACTCAAGCCGCGCGAAATAAACGTTCCGCTGCTCAGTGAGGTCAGCCGCGTCACCGGCGGACAGATGGAACCGACGCTGGCGCGCTTGCTCGACGAGAAGGGAAGCTACGTCCGCGAGCGAAGGCAGTTGTGGCCCTATTTGCTGATTCTGGCGCTGCTTCTCAACTTCATTGAGGTCGCTGCCCGGAAGGGCCATTTCCGCCGGATGGCGGGGTGGTTTCAGCGGCGGCGGGACGCGCGCGAGTCCAGAGGCCCACAACTGGTTCCCGGCACGCGCGCGGCGTTCAAGCCCGCCCGCGCCTAAGCGGGGGGAAGTTCCGGCTGCGCGTTCGGTGTCTCAACTTTTTTCGAGGAAAACGATACCAGCACGGTTTTCAGGATCACGTACAGCACGGGAATGAAGAACAGATTGAGCACGGTCGAGAACAGCATTCCTCCGACGATCGCCGTTCCCACCGAGTGCCGCCCCAGTTTTCCCGCCCCCGTCGCGAAATAGAGCGGCAGCACGCCGAGGATGAACGCAAACGAGGTCATCAGTATCGGGCGCAGCCGCAACTCCGCGGCTTCGATGGCCGCGTTCGTGATGGTTCGGCCGCGCTCGATCAGCTGCTCGGCAAACTCCACGATCAAAATCGAATTCTTCGCCGAGAGCCCGATCAGCAGCACCAGGCCGATCTGCACGTAGACGTCGTCCACCAACCCGCGCATGGAGACAAAAAGCAGCGCGCCTAGCACCGCCATCGGCACCGCCAGCAGGATAATGAAAGGCAGCGCGAAACTTTCATACTGCGCCGAGAGCGTCAGGTACACCACCAGCAGCCCAAGACCGAAGATGATGATCGCCTTGCCGCTGGCTTCCACTTGCTCGAGCGCGAGTCCCGTCCAGCTGTAGGTCATGCCTTGCAGCATGTTCTGCTTCGCGAGGTCTTCCATCGCCTGCAGGCCCTCGCTCGAGCTGAATCCGGGGGCCGCCGCGCCGTCGATTTCCGCCGAGCGGAACAAATTGTAGTGGCTGATCACCTGTGGTCCGGAAGTCTCCGTCAGCGAAACGATATTCCCGAGCGGCACCAGTCCGTTCGTATTCGAGCGCACGTAGTATTGCCGCAGGTCGCGGGCGTTCATGCGGAAGGGTTCGTCCGCCTGCACGTACACACGATAGGAGCGATTATTGAAATCGAAATCGTTCACGTACTCCGAACCCATGTAGACGCCCAGCGCCTGCGTCACCTGGTCGATCGGCACGCCGATGGCTTTCGCTTTTTCGCGGTCGATTTGCACCAACTGTTGCGGGTCATTGGCGGTGAAGCTCGTAAAGAGTCCCGTCAGGTCGTGGCGTTGGCGGCTGGCGCCCACGATTTTGTGCGCAGTGGCGTCCAGGTCCTGCAATGTGTTGCGGCCGAGGTCCTGCAGCTCAAACTGAAATCCGCCGAAGCTTCCGATGCCGTTGATCGCGGGCGGCTCGAAGGCCACCACGATCGCTCCCGGTACGCCGAAAAGTTTCGGCGAGACGCGCGCCACGATGTCGCTCGCCGCGTGTCCTTTGCCTTCGCGTTCGGCAATCGGCTTCAGCGGCGCGAAGATCAGCCCGTAGTTCGAGGAGCTTCCGCCGGAGAGCGAGAAACCGGGCACCGCGAAGGTGCCGAAAATATCCGGATCGGCCCGCAAAATCTGCTCCGCCTGCTTCGACACGTTGGTCGTGTAGCTGAGAGACGCACCCGGCGGCGCCTGCACCACCACGATAAAGTAATTTTGATCCTCCTGCGGCACCAGGCCCGTGGGCACGTGCTGATACATATAGCCGGTGGCGCCGAGGCCCGCGAGAAACAGCACGATCATGACGTAGCGGTAGGCCAACACCTTGCAGATGGCTTTGCCGTATGCCGTTCCCAGCCCGTGGATCGAAGCATCGATGCCATGCGCCAGCTTTTTATATCCATTCGACAGCCAGCCGATGTGCGTCCAGTCGAAGATGGAATATTTGTGTTCCTCGCCCCGCAGCAGGATCGCCGCCAGCGCGGGCGAAAGCGTGAGCGCGTTAAACAAAGAGATCGCAATCGAGAATGCAATCGTGAGGGCGAATTGCTTGTAGAGAATGCCCGTCGTTCCCGGAAAGAACGAAACCGGCACGAACACCGAAATCAACACAAGGGAAGTTGCCACCACAGCGCTCGATACTTCCGCCATGGCGGCGGACGTTGCCTGATGAGGGTCGGTCTTGTCCTCGTTGATGTGCCGCTGTGCGTTTTCGATCACCACGATGGCGTCGTCCACCACAAGGCCGGTCGCGAGGGTGATGCCGAACAGCGTCAGCGAATTGATCGAGAACTTGAAAAGGTTGATGAACGCGAACGTCCCGATCAGCGACACCGGAATCGTAACCGCCGGAATGATCGTGGCGCGCCAGTCCAGCAGGAACACGAAAATCACCACGATGACGATCAGCACCGCCTCTTCCAGCGTGGTCACAACTTCCTTCACCGAGTCGCCCACCACCGTCGTGGTGTCGAAAGCGATCACATATTTCATGCCCGGGGGGAAGGATTTGGACAGCTCGATCAGCGCCGCCTTCGCCGCCTTATCGACGTCCAGCGCGTTGGCGTTCGAGAGTTGCTGCACGCCGACGCCGGTCGCTTCATGTCCGCTATAGAGAAGGTTCGTGTCGTAGCTTTCCGCGCCGATTTCCGCGCGTCCCACATCCTTCAGCTGCACGATCGAATTCGGCGTGTTCTTGATAATAATATTTTC
>JBEKTG010000484.1:0-2957 GCA_049516275.1 Candidatus Acidiferrales bacterium | reverse complement strand
GCCGTTGCCGTTGCCGTTGCCGTTGCCGTTGCCTTTGCCCTTGCCTTTGTTGTCATCCTGAGCCCATACGCGCGAAGCGCGGATGGGTGAGGGACCTGCTTCTTCTTTCGCCGTCGCCTCTCTCCAACGATCGCCACCAGCACCATCTAGCTCGATTTCCCCGCCCCACCCAAAAATTGCAGCGTATACCCCGCAGCCGGATCAAACTCTTTCTCGATAACCTTCAGCTCCAGCAGCTGCTGATACATAGTCTCCCACCGCTTAGGATCCATCTGCCCCAGCTGCGCCCCGCCCGGATCCTCCCCCGCCACAAAGTGCCCATCGCGCAAAGCCTGCCACGTAAACTGCATCCATTCCGCATTCAACGCCGGATTCAGCTTAGCAATAGCCGCATGCGCCGCCCCCGGATCGTTCAAATACTCCCGCCACCCGCGCAGCGAAGCCCGCACAAACTTCCCCACAATCTCCGGATGCTGCGCCAGAAAATCCCGCGTAGTAAACATCACCCGATAAGGCTCATACCCCGCGTCGCTAGTCAGAATCACCCGCGTCTCCACCCCCGCCTTCCGCGCGAAAAAGGGCTCCGAAGTCGCAAACGCCTGCTGAATATAATTCGGGTCCGCCACGAAATTCGCCACGTTCATCATCGCCGGCACCACATGCACATCGTTCAGCTGATAACGCTTCGCCACAAACTCCCACCACGTCGACCCCGTCGTCACCGCCACCGTGTGCCCGTTCAAGTCCGCGAACGAGCGCACCGGCGAAGCCTTCCGCACCATGATCCCCTGCGGATCGTGCTGCATAGTCGCCGCCACGGCCACCATCGGCAGCCCGTTCGAAATACCTTCCAGCACGAAGTCGGAGGACCCCATTCCAAACTGCGCCACACCCGAAGCCACCTGCTTGGCCACCGAAACATACGGTCCGCCCGGCAGTATCTCCAGATCGAGCCCTTCGTCCCGGTAGTAGCCCTTCACCAGCGCCGTATAAAACCCGCCATGCTCCGGCTGCGGATACCAGTCCGCCTGCAGCGTCACCTTAGGCAAGCCGGTCGAGGTCGAAGTAGCCGAGTTGCTGTGGCATCCCGCCGCAAGCAACCAGCCAAGCCCGGCCAGCAGGCACCACACGCCAGCCAAAGCCTTTTTGTCCAAGGTGATCCGTCTCACAATGCCCACGATTCCGCTAGCCTAGCACGCGCACACGCCCCCTGCTCAATGCATCCGCGATAGGTTCGATCAATTTTCCGTTTGCTCTGCCCGCCATCCGTTGTGTTAGCGTACGGGCCATGGCGGCCCTGCCATTTCATCGTGGAAGTGTGGATTCACTCGACGAAGAGCGCATGCGCGAGATTTATGCCTTCACCGCGCGCACCCTGGACACTCCGCATCCCGTTCCCTTCGGCGCGCTCATCGTAAAGACCCGGACCGGCGAGCGCCTCATGCGCGCGGTCAACGCCGTGCGCCCCGAGAATGATCCCAGCTCCCACGGAGAAACGCGCACCGTCCGCCTCGCCTGCAAAAAGCTGAGGCGGCCCAATCTCGAGGGCTACACCATGTACTCCACCTGCGAGCCTTGCCCCATGTGCATGGCCAACGCCCTGTGGGCCAAGCTCGATCGCGTCGTCTACGGCGCCACCATCGCCGACGCCAATCGCCACTGCCTTCAGATTCACATCGACGCCAAGGAAGTTGTGCGCCGGTCCGACATGCATTGCATCGTCGACGGCCCCGTCCTCCGCGACCTCTGCTACAGCCTCTTCACGCATCCCAACATGCAGCGGGCCTTTCGTACCTGGAGCAAGACGGGAAGCAGAGCCGCCGGCCATGCGAAATCGAAGAAAAGAGCCTAGCGGCACAAACAGCCGCAGCGGAGCGAACGAATGTACCGGGAAGTAGACGCATCTCACATCGCCGCGCTGATCGCCATCACCGGCGATGACGCGCGCGTGCTCACCCAGCCGCTCGTCGTCGAGCAGCTCTCCCGCGATTTCTACTGGTATTCCCCCGTCCTGCGCAAACAGCTCGATGGCAAAGTCGCCGGGGTGATCGTTCAGCCGCTGGGCGCGGTCGAGATTCAGGCGATCCTCCGCTATTGCTTCGCGCAGAATATTCCCGTCACCCTTCGCGGCGCGGGTACGGGCAACTACGGGCAGGCCGTTCCCCTTTATGGAGGCGTCGTCCTCGATCTCACCCGCATGGACCAGATCGAAGAAATCCAGCTCGAAGGCGTCGCCGTCTGCCAGCCCGGCGTCCGCCTCGGCGTGCTCGAAAACGAAGCCCGCAAGGTCGGCTGGGAGCTGCGCTGCTATCCTTCGACGGTCGTCAAATCCTCGCTCGGCGGATTTCTCGGCGGTGGCTCCGGCGGCATCGGTTCGGTAAAAAACGGCAACCTGCGCGACTTCGAAACCGTTCGCGCCCTCGAAGTCGTCACCATGGAGCCCGAGCCTCGCATCGTCCTGCACGAAGGCGAAGCGGTCCACGACATCCTGCATGCCTGGGGCACCAACGGCGTCATCACGCGCATCTGGCTGGCGCTCGCGCCCGCCATCGATTGGGCGCAGGTCGTCGTGGCCTTCGACACCTTCGACGCCGCCTTCGATTTCAGCGAAAGCATTGCCACCACCGACGCATGGACCAAGCGCCTGGTCACCGTTTTCGAGTGGCCCATCCCCTCGTTCTTCACACCCGTAAAGCAGTACGCGCCGAATCGCAAGGCCCTGATTTTCTTCCTGATCGCCGCCGCCGAGCTCGCTGCGTTTGAGTCCGCCGCGCAAGCCGCGGGCGGCCAGATCACCTATTCCGCGCCCTACCAGGGCCTGCGCAGCCGTCCGCTGCTCTCCGATTACACTTGGAACCACACCACGATCTGGGCCATGAAGTCCGACGATGCCTACACCTACCTCCAGTGCGGCTTCGATCCGGACACCGTGCGGGACCAGTTCCGCAAACTGAAGG
>JBEKTG010000483.1:0-2959 GCA_049516275.1 Candidatus Acidiferrales bacterium | reverse complement strand
TGGTCACGCGGCGTCGATACCGAGAGCTATGTCACTCTCAATGACCCCGACCTTCCTTTGAGGTACGGACTCAGCCCGGCGTTCCGACCACAGCGCGTCACGATTAACTACAACTGGAACCTACCCTTCGGCAGCCACCAGGGCTTCCTCGATAAGCTCACCAGTGGCTGGAACTTGTCCGGCGTCACGGTGGTGCAGAGCGGCGTAGCCCTGACGGTGTTGGACACTCGGGGAGGGACCGTGTATGGGTTTGGGTCTGGAACCGTGGTGAATTCGACAGCTCAGTTTGTGGCCGGGATGACCAACGCAAACGTCGCTACCACGGGAGGTGACGAGTCGCGACTGGGAGGCTCGATTCTTGGCGGCCCGGGTTGGCTCAACAAGGCTGCATTCGTTTCTACAGGTCCGCCGGTCATCGGCGCCGGGAATGGAGGCGCGGGTGGAACCGGCTACGGCAACGGTGGATATGGCGAAACTCTGGGGCCCGGGCAGTTCAACTGGGACGTGGCCCTGGTGAAGACCACCAAGGTGGGCGGCCTCCGGGAGGACGCCACGCTGCAGTTCCGTACGGAATTCTTCAACGCCTTCAACCACGCGCAGTTCAACGTGCCGGTGAGCGTAGACGTATCCAGTTCGACCTTTGGGCAAATTACCAGCACGTCGGTGAACCCGAGGCTGATTCAGTTTGCGCTGAAGTATTCGTTCTAGCGATTCAGGCGCTTGTTGCGATCAAACCAGGACAGAGGGCCGCATCCTGCGGCTCTCTGTTTCAGTGTAGCTTCTGGTCTCGAAGCCAAGAACGACCGAGGGCGAGTTGCTGTAAGGCCTTCCGCTGGACAGCACGGGCGTCAACTTCAGATCGAGCTCACAGTTTCACTTACCGATAACGGCTGACAGACAATTGTCCTAGCAGCCGTGGCGGCCGTAGGCGCTTAGATCCTTGCAGCCGCCTACGCGGCGCGGTGGGGTCGGCAGCGTCGCCAGCTTCAACTCGTACTCGGGGTACATCGTTTCGGCTCCGCCGCGTGCCGCTTCGTATGGGATGCCGTAGGTTTCCGCATATTCCTTGAGGAACTTATTTGTGCCGGGCAGGCGGTGGGGGACCCAGCTTCTCAGGTGCTCTACTTCGATGCTGGGGATGCAATGGGACGGTGTGAGAGCGAAGCCGAGATCGAGTACCCAGTGGGAGGTTCGAATATCGCGTTCGGTGAGGTACGCGGGGTCTCGTACGATCGTTACGAGCGTGAAGTAATCTCCGTGGCGAATGAAATACTCGACCATCCTGGCGCGATCGCTGCGGGGCAATCCGTTGCGGCGCAGCCAACCTTCCTTTAAGTGGGTGGTTACCACCTTCATCATGTCCCCTTCCCATTCGCCTGTTGAGAAGCCCTCCCACGTGTGGACTGCGTAGTCCGGCGGGTGGGGGCGGCCATCCATGTAGATGGTTCGCTGGGGCAGCATCCACATGATCGTGGTGTGCCAGGCGGTGATCTGCTCGGTCAGGGGATCCAAATCAGGCCACACGCGCATGCTCGATGGGCCGCGAGGGGCGTAGTCGGAGGGGTGGGGCTCGCACTCGTGCTCGATTTGCGTCCACTTCTCGGCGTCCCATGCGTCGGCTCTCATGCGGGCCTGATCGTTGATGGGCAGGCCGGTGTAATCGCCGATCTCGGCGTCGGGAGCGTCTTTCGGGCCTCTGGCACCCCATTCTCCCGACAAGTCCACTTGCCCGAAGGCGGAATGAGCCAGCAGCAAAGCGGCGAGCAAAACCGTCGGTGCGTGAAGCTTGGTGTGCCAGGGCATAAACCGCCTCCTCTTGGTCAGGCGAACGTTAGTCGCGCGAAAGCTTCTTGCCGGTCAGATAAAAGTAGCCGACCTTGTTGTTCGATGGGCTGCCATACCACATGCGTCCTTGGGTATCGAGGAAGAATTCGCGAATGGTATTTTCGGAATGCGGAAACGGATACTGCGTGATCTTGCCGGTGGCGGGATCGAGGCGGCCGAGCACGTCGAAGTAATAGGAGGAATACCAGATGTCGCCGTTCGCGTCGACGCCCAGCCCGTAGGGATGGGTGAGCGGGCCGGTGGGCAGATCGTATTCGTGAAAGGTTTCGGTTTTGGGATTGAAGCTTCCGAGTTTCCCGCGATTGTATTCACCGAACCAGATGATTCCTTTGGAATCGATCTGAATGCGGCGCGGTAGGCCGTCTTTTGTCGGCACCGCGTACCTGGTCATTTTCAGCGTTTGCCAGTCCATCTTCACTACTTGCCCTGGCGTGCCGGTGATCGTGAACCAGATGTTTCCTTGTGTATCGTTGGCAATGCTGTAGGTGTGGCCGGTCTCCCAATAATTGGTGAACTTGCCGGTTTCGGGGACGAAGCGGCTTAGAGGCTCGCCGGTGACCCACACGTTTCCGCCGGGGTCGAAGCGCACGGTGTGTTTCGATCCGCCCTCTTTCACGCCTTCCTTGCCGGGCTCGAAGGGATCGAGAAATTCGGTGATGCGCCTGGTTTGGGGGTCCCATCTGCCCAGCTTATTGGGGGCTTGCTCTGCCAGCCAGACGGAACCGTCGGGCGCCTCTACGGCGGAATGGACCGCGGCTGTGCCGGCGTTGGGAACGGGGAAATCTTCCATCGCGCCTGTTTTTGCGTCGAGCCGGGTAATTTTGTTGGCCGAGCCGAAGTTCGGAATCCATAGATAGCCGTCTTTGCCGGGAGCGGCGCTGAAAGGCATGCGGTCCGGGCCGGGCATGTCGTATTCCACGTAGGCGATTTTCGAGGCATCGCTGGTGAACTTCACGGCCATGTTGTCTTTGTATCCGGGGAGATCGGCTGGGGATTTGGGCAGCGTAGCTTCGGCGCCGAACGCGTTGTCGAGATAGCCGGCGAGCTGGCTGGCATCCTGGTCGGTTACGAAGTCCAGGCTGAAGTGCATGGCGTCGCGCATGTATTGCACGCG
>JBEKTG010000482.1:0-2965 GCA_049516275.1 Candidatus Acidiferrales bacterium | reverse complement strand
ACCCGCGCGAGAAAATCCCCGCCTTCGTCTTCATCATCCATCCCTCCTGCATCCAGCATTTTGAAACGCAGCCGTCCTCACCTGCTTAGCGCGGGAGGCGGCGTTACGATGGCCGTCATTTTGCGAATCAGTCCGTCGGACTTCGTCAGCACGTAGATTTCGTCGTCATCGCCTACGGCAATGCGCGGATCGGCGCGCCCTCCGCCATACTCGACGCCCTCGGGATCCGCCGCGGGCGGAGTCGTATCATGGCCGGTGCCGGGCAGCACGCGGTCCTCGAGAGGGATGCCGCCCTTGTGCGACCACGTCTCCGCCACGATGTCGAACATCCGGCGTTTCAGGGCCTGTGGGTGAGCGGTGTCGTAGGGGCTCTTGTACACGATTTGCAGCTCGTGAATGGCGGCCTGCTTGTTGCGTTCTCCGTGCGTCGCGATCATTTCCGCCAGATCGGCGTAGAAGATTCGGCCCGTGGTCATGTCGTTGAAAATATACTTCCCGCGAAGTTGCGGCATCAGCTTGCCGCGGTACACGAAACCGCTGCCGATGGCGTCGCCATCCCGGTGGCTGTAGACAGCCGCGGCATAGATCGGCGTCACCGGTTCGGGCAGCCCTTCCACCGTAAGGCGATCAGTCGCGGGGAACGGCACCGGGGGATCCATGAGGCTTCCGGTCTTTGCTGCGTCGTAAGGAAGCGGGAACAACTGCTCGTTGCCTTCCCGCTCTGCATACCCGTAATTGCCGCCTTTGGTGACGATGTTGATTTCTTCCCAGGAGTTGACGCCGATATCGTTCACGAGAAAGGTTTTCGAAGGAACGTCCCAGGTCATGCGATGCGGGTGCCGCAAACCGTAGGCATAAATTTCACCGCGCGCGCCGGGGACGGAGACAAACGGATTGGGGTCCGCGCCGCTTGACGGAATCCGGTAACGCCCGTTTTCGCTCGGCATGTCCTGCGGATGAAGAGTGAGGTCGGGGGTAATCCGCAGGATCTTTCCCATGAGGGAGTTGAGCTGCTGGGGAGACGTCTGACCGGGGCCCGGCGTTTCTCCGGTAAAGTCGTCTCCTTCCGAAATGTAGAGATTTTCATAGTCCGGGTCGCCGGGCCGGGCCAGCGGATTGAAAATCAGATCCCCCATAATGTGGCCGCCCCGGTAAAAACCCACGCGCAAAAGTTCGCGCGCCGTTCCCTCAAACGTCGCGTTGCGGATATTCGTATCCGTCCATTCGATCAGGACGCATTCGAGGCGTGCGGGCGCCGCCAGACGGTTCACCGATGGCGTGAGCGCGTAACCGCTCAAGTCCAAAGAAGGGATCTGGGTGTTCGTGGGCGTGGCTGGAGCCTTGCCGGGTCTTTCGGAATGCACCGTATAAAACTTGCCGTTTTTTGCATAGTTGGGGTCGAAGGCAAAAGAGATGATTCCCGAAGGCCCACCCGAGCCGGAGGCGAAATTCGGAAAGATCTGGTCAAAATGAAGGTAAGGTGTGAAGTCTTTCGATTTCTTGTCCAGGATGTACAGTGTTGCGCTCTGATCGTCGACGAAAAAGCGCGAGGCCGCCAGCGGGGCGTTGGCGGGTTCCGAACGAAGGGAAGTCGCGCGGCCCAACTGACCCTTGAAATCGATCACGCCCTTCTTGGCGCCCGGAAGGGTCCCGCTCGAAAGCGGAAGGCTGGCATAATCCTCGAGCAGCACGGCGGTTCCGTCTTTGGCAATCTGAGGATGCTCGGGGTATTGCGCGCGCACCACGCCCGCGCTGGAGCCCGATAGCAATAATAAAAGCGCGCATCGTGTCGTCCAGCCGCCCAAAATCCCTTCCGCGTTTTTCACGGGAACGATCTCCTTTCGCCGGCAACCGCGCTGCATCGGCTGGTAATCTACACTTGACGCAATCCATATGCAATTCGTTCCACCCTGATTCGCGCGCCGGAAACGATGACCTGGCGCCGTTTCTTTCCCCCGCGCAAAGTGATATATAGTGACGATCTAGGTAACGAGGAGATCCAAGGAGCTTTTATGAATCTCGCATACCGGCTTCCCGCTTTCCTGGGCGTGATTCTTTCCGCGGGTTCCTTGTGTTACGGCGGTACTGTGACGGGCACCGTCAGAAGCCCGGATGGCCGACCGTTCGCGGGCGCGTTCGTCCAGGCTCAAAACACCAGGACTAGAATCACAACCATCGCCGTATCGGACAGCCAAGGGCATTATCGCGCGGAGGGCCTGCAGGCGGGGGACTATCGCGTGCAGATTCGGGCGGTGGGCTATCGCGCTGACCCGCAAACCGGCGTGCATGTGACGGACGCCCGGAATGCTCCGCTCGACTTTGCGTTGCAAAAAAGCGCGGTGCGCTGGAACGACCTGTCGATCTATCAAGCCGGGAAGCTGCTCCCAGCGGCGGCCGGAAAGAACATCCTGTTCCGGAATTGTTTTATCTGCCACGGATTTCAAACGCGCATGGCTTCGGTTACGCGCGACGAAGACGGCTGGAGAGACCGCGTCGAGTATATGCGGACAGCCATGAGCGACGCGTTGACGCGTTTCACCGACCAGAATGAATCGGATGTAGCGTCCTATCTGACTAGCATGTTTGGCCCCGAGTCGGTTTTACCGAAATCGCCGGCGGACATGCCGGAATACAAAGAAACGCTTCGGACCTCGGCAGCGACGGCCACGAACATCGTCTATGTGGAGTACGACATGCCGGGGCCGAGCCGCATGCCCTTCAGCGCCGCGCCCGCCAAAGATGGCAGCGTGTGGATACCCAATTTCGGAGTGGCGAATAAGATTACGCGTCTTGATCCGGTCACCGGCGCGATGCAGGATTTCCCTGTGCCCAACGTGGGCACCGCGTCGGTCCATTCCGCTTTTCCGGCTCCCGACGGTTCCGTGTGGCTGGCCGAACAGGGGCCCGATAAGGTGGGACATTGGGACCCCGCCACGCAAAAAATCACCGAGTACCAGGATGGTTA
>JBEKTG010000481.1:0-2989 GCA_049516275.1 Candidatus Acidiferrales bacterium | reverse complement strand
TCGCAAAGAGACACGGAGGATTGGATGGCCGTTTCGAAGGAGTTGCTCGAAATTCTGGTATGCCCCTTGTGCAAGACGCCCGTGAAGCTGACGGCCGATGAACAGGGGTTGAAATGCGGAACTTGCCGGCGCGTTTATCCCATTCGGGGCGATATCCCGATCATGCTGATCGACGAAGCGCGCATTGAAGCCGAGTGAATCATCCTCTTTGCTCCTCCATCTGCCGCGGGGTGCCGATGTTCTGGTCGTGCGGCTGCGATCGCTGGGCGACATCGTTCTGGAAACACCGGCTATAGCGGCCCTTCATGCCTGGAGGCCGGATCTGCGGATTTGTATTTTGGTCGAGCCTCGCTTTGTGCCGGCGCTGGAAGGGAATCCGGCAATTGCGGAAACGATTTTTTCGGGTGATTTCCCGGCGACTGCGGCAGCCCTGCGCCGTCGGCGCTTTCCGATTGCGTTCAACCAGCACGGCGGCCCGCGAAGCGCACTGTTGCTGGCGGCGTCGGGAAGCCCGGTGCGCGTCGGGTGGAAGGGCTTTCAATTTTCATTCGTCTATAACGTCCAGGTGCCCGATGCGGGCGAGTTCTACGGAAGGTCGGTCGTGCATACCGTCGAGCACCGGATATCGCAATTCTATTGGACGGGCCTGCCGCGCGGGCCTATTCCCAACGCGCAGGCTTTTCCTCAGGCGGATGCGGCCGAGCGAGTCCGCGCATTGCTTGAGCACAACGGTATCGCGAACGCTGCTCCGTACGCGGTGCTGCAGCCCGGCGCCCGGCTGGCAAACATGCGCTGGCCCGTCGCGAAGTTTGCGGAGATATCCCGCTGGCTTCGGGACACGCACGGGATCGCGAGTGTGGTGAATTTATCGACGCAGGAAGAGGCGATTGCCGCCCAGGTGCGGAATGAGTTGCGCGATTCCGCCGTTGTCCCGGAGGGGCTCGACCTGCGCGAGTTGATTGCGCTGGTCGCGGGTTCGTCCCTTTTTGTTGGCAACGATTCCGGTCCAGCGCACCTGGCTGCGGCAACCGGCCGGCCCGCTGTGGTGATCTATGGTTCGACGAATCCAGCGCAGTGGCGGCCGTGGGGAACCGAGCACCGCGTTGTGGAAACTGGTGCGAAGTTCCGAGCCGTACGCGGCGATAAGACGATCGTTGAGAGCGCGCCGCGACGGATCGAGGATATCGGCGTGGAAGAAGTGCGCGCCGCGTGCGAAGAATTACTGTCCGCAAGGAGCGGCGGGAGCGGCCCGAGTCACGACACGTAACCATGAGCAAGGAATCGCCTAATTCGACCAACGACTGGCTGGCCGCGATCCGGCGCGACTGGGATACGCGCGCCCGCGCAAATCCGCGCGCCTACATCAACTGGCCCGACATTCCCAACGAGGAGGGCGCGTTCTTTGCCTCCGGCCGGTGCGACTACGAGCGCTTCGTAAAGCCGTTTTTGCAAAGGATGGAGTTCGATTCGCGCGACAAAGCCGCGCTTGAGATTGGCTGCGGCATCGGCCGCATCGCCCGCTGGATGGCCGCCGATTTCGACAGCTACATCGGCGTGGACGTGTCGCCTGAAATGGTCCGCAAGGCGACTTTGTACGCGATTCCGCGCGCGACGTTTCATGCCGTCTCCGGCGCCGACTTGAGGGGCATCGCGACGGGGAGCGTGGACTTCGTCTTTTCGTTCGCGGTGTTCCAGCACGTGCCGGACAAGGCGGCCATCTTCAACTATTTCGCGGAGACAGCGCGCGTGCTGCGCCACGGCGGAATCTTCCGGCTGCACATGAAGGGGCTATGGTCGGCAAGCATCGGCCGCGTGGCGCTCGAAGCGGGATTCTCGAGCAAGGAGCGGCTGGTGAAATCGGGGCTTACGCGGATTCCATTTCTCCGCGTGCGCTACATGGACACGTGGCAGGGGCGGTCCATCAGCCCCGCGGAAGCGCTGGCAGCCTGCGAATCGCTGGGCCTTGAAACGAAGGAAGTGGAAGGCCCTGGCACCACGATGATGTGGGTGGGCGGACGGAAGAAATAAACGCGCGAGCGCTGAGCCGGAGCGTCAGAAGGGTGGGAAGCTGATCGACTCGTCGTTGAACTGCACCCACAGCGTAACTTCCTTGGTCTTGTTCTGCTTGGCCACGTCGTCATCGTCGGGAAATGGCTGGTAGGGGCTCAGACGAACTTTGATTTCCACTCCCGAACCACCGCGCAGGTGTTCGGTCTTCGCCACGCGAAAACTCTTGATCGGTCCATAGTAGCCATTGGGGCCCCAGTCGTCGTTGAAATCCTTAAACGAGTACGATTGCGAGGGCTTCCATATTTCGTAAGCCTGCTGCATGTTGCCGGCGATCACGGCATTCATGAAATGGAGGATCGTGACGCGTTCTTTGTGATAGCGCAGCAGCCACCACAATCCGCCCGCGGCAAAAATCACCAGCACGATCGCCACGATGATTCGCCGCCGGCTCTTTGCGTGCGGATGTTCCTCTATTGGATCGAAGAGAACCACGAAGGCTCCTTGCGGATCATATCTGCCGCTTGAACAGTGCGATGCTGCCCGCGATCATGACGGCCGCGAAGCAGCTCAAAATTATCACGTCCCTGTAAATTCCTTCAATGCCGGTATTCTTCACCGTGAGGTTCCGCAGGGCGTGCACGGTGTAGGTGAACGGGTCGATGAACGAAAGCCAGCGGAGCCACGTGGGGAAGCCCTCGATGGGAGAAATGGCGCCCGACGGGAAAAACAGCAGCGTATTCAGCACGCCGAAAATCGCGCGGGGCACCAGGGGATCGTCCACGCGAACCATGGCGAGGAACATGAGGCTGATCATCGCCAGCGAGGCGACCAGGACCACCAGCGTCAGGTAGAACAGGCGCACGGGGTCCCAAAGGCGCGGAATGCCTACCAGCAAGCCTCCGATAATCGTGAGAGCCATGCCCGCGAGCAGTCCTTTGAACGCGCCGGCGCCGATGAGACCCAGCACCAGTTCGGTCTT
>JBEKTG010000480.1:0-3022 GCA_049516275.1 Candidatus Acidiferrales bacterium | reverse complement strand
CTCCTTCAATTTGCGGATGCGCTCGATGGCCTGCTTCTCGGTCTGCCAGTGAGCCTTCAGCCCGTCCGATTGCTCGCGCAGCGTCGCGAGTTCCTTTTCCAGCTCGGTGAGCCGGTCGCGCGAATGCACGTCGGTTTCCTTGCGAAGGGCCTGGCGCTCGATTTCAAGCTGCATAATCCGCCGTTCGATTTCGTCGATCTCTGTGGGCAGCGAGTCGATCTCCATGCGCAGGCCCGCGGCGGATTCGTCGATCAGGTCAATGGCCTTGTCCGGAAGAAAACGGTCGGTGATGTAACGCTGTGAAAGCATCGCCGCGGCCACGATCGCGGCGTCCTTGATGCGCACGCCGTGGTGCACCTCGTAGCGCTCCTTGAGTCCGCGGAGAATGGCGATGGTGTCTTCCACCGAAGGCTCGCCGATGGTCACCGGCTGAAAGCGCCGCTCGAGGGCCGGGTCCTTTTCGATGTACTTGCGATATTCGTTGAGGGTGGTGGCTCCGATAGCCCGGAGCTCGCCGCGCGCCAGCGCAGGCTTCAGCATGTTCGAAGCGTCCATCGATCCTTCGGCCGCGCCCGCTCCCACCAGCGTGTGCAGCTCGTCGATGAACAGAATGATCTGCCCCTCGGATTCGGTGACTTCCTTCAGGACAGCCTTCAGGCGGTCCTCGAACTCGCCGCGATATTTCGCGCCCGCAACGAGCGCCGCCAGATCGAGGGAAACAATCCGCTTCGGCTTCAGAATTTCCGGCACGTCGCCAGAAACAATCCTCTGCGCAAGTCCCTCGACGATGGCCGTCTTCCCGACGCCCGGCTCGCCGATCAGCACGGGATTGTTCTTCGTGCGGCGCGCGAGGATCTGCATCACGCGGCGAATCTCTTCGTCGCGCCCGATCACCGGATCAAGCTTTCCGCGCCGCGCCAGGTCGGTCAGATCGCGCGCGTACTGTTCGAGCGCCCGGAAGGTCGCTTCAGGATTCTGGGAGGTAACGCGATGGCTGCCGCGAATCGACGCCATGGCTTGCAGTATGGCGTCGTGGGTAGCCCCGTGCCGCACCAGCAACTGGGCCGCCGGGTCGCGCTCCGCGGTAGAGATCGCCAGCAAGATATGCTCGGTCGAGACGTATTCGTCCTTCAGCCGCTGCGCTTCGTCAAAAGCGCGCTGCAAAACGTCGTTCGACGCCTTGCTCAGATATTGGTCGGAAACTCCGGAGATTTGCGGCAGCCGCTGAATCTGCTTCTCAGACTCAGCTGCAAGGGTTGTTGGAGACACACCCAGCTTTTCCAGCAGCGGCGGAACCACCCCATCGCCCTGGGCGATCAGTGCCCACAGGATGTGGAGCGGCTCGATCTGCTGCTGGCCGGAACGCGAAGCCAGTTCCTGCGCCGCCTGCAGCGCTTCCTGGGCTTTCACCGTCAGTTTGTCGAGTCGGGGTGCCATAAATGAATTTTCTCACTTTCTGATACACAAAGGGGCCGGAAAAAATTCCCGGCCCCCGTTGCAGCACAAACTGGAAATGGGTCTTAGTTGTTGCTCCCGTTTCCGTTGGTAACGTTGACCTTCACTTGCTTCGGCTTGGATTCGGCCCGCTTCGGCAACTCCACGGTCAAGACGCCGTTCTTGTACTCGGCCTTGATCGCTTCCGTATTCACCGTGTTCGGCAATCCGAAGCTGCGGCTGAACGATCCGTAGGTGCGCTCGATTCGCAGGTAGTTGTCTTCCTTCACCTTCTGCTCAAACTTCCGCTCGCCGCGGACGGTGAGCATGTTGTTCTCGACGCGAATGTCGAGGTCCTTTTCGTTCATGTCCGGCAAGTCGGCCTTGAGAACGAGTTCGTTCTCGGTCTCATAGATATCGACTGCCGGTGCCCAGGTCGTAAGAGCCGAACCATCGGTGCGATTACCCTGGAGGGAGTGTTCAAAGAGACGGTTGACTTGCTCCTGCAGTGTGTTGACGTTCCGGAAAGGGTCCCAACGGGTGATGCTCATGTTTTTGTCCTCCTGAAGGTCTTTGTCGCTGTATTAGCGCAGTCGAATAATAAAATATGCGCGTCTACATGTCAAGTTAATTTTGAACGGAATTAAGCGATTGGTTGGTCTCCCTAATCCCTATTCTATGACTCTTATTATCATGCACTTAAGATAGTGCGTTTCGGGCATGGTAAGAAGAATCGGATGGTCTTGAGCCTGCGTTCGGCGCTCGACAACACTAACATTCCGCTTCGCATCGTTCGCCGCTTCCGCCACGATCTGCAGAAATAGCGGCTCATTCACATGGTAGGAGCAGGAGCACGTAATGAGGTAGCCGCCGGGCTGGAGCAGTTTCAAGGCGCGCAGGTTGATCTCTTTGTAGCCGCGATGGGCCGCCGGAAGGCTGTCTCGATTCTTGGCAAAGGCGGGTGGGTCGAGAATGATCATGTGGAAGCGCCGGCCGGCCTCGTCGTATTCCTTCAAGACGTCAAACGTGTTGCCCTCGCGAAAATAGACGTTGGGCGTCCCGTTGAGGTCGCGATTCTTCCGAGCCGCCTCGATGGCGGCCGGCGCCATATCAACCACTTCCACATGCTCGCAGCGATCTGCGACCGTCAGCGCGAACCCGCCCTGGTAACTGAAACAGTCGAGAACATCCCCGGAGGCGTATCGCCGGGCCGCCCAGTGATTTTCTCGCTGGTCCAGAAACGATCCTGTCTTCTGTCCCTTCGCCAGGTCGTACGCGAACGCGACGCCATTCTCTTTCACGCATATTTCCGGGGGAACTTCGCCATGCAGCACGCCCACTTTCTGTTCGAGCCCTTCGAGCAGGCGCACCTTGGGATCATTTCGCTCGATAATTCCCTTGGGCGAGAGAAGCTCCATCAGAATCTCGACGAGCAGTTCCTTGTGCCGCTCGCTGCCTTGGCTCAGAGTCTGCACGGCGAGGTAGTCGCCGTAGCGATCCACGATGAGCGACGGCAGAAGGTCCGCCTCGCTGTAGACAACACGAAAGGCATCCGAGTTTTCGACGACACGCACGCGATAGGCGATGG
>JBEKTG010000479.1:0-3036 GCA_049516275.1 Candidatus Acidiferrales bacterium | reverse complement strand
CTGTACGCGCTGGTCATCGTTCTGATCAAGTAGTTTCACATTGCGGGATCCTTCGGCCCCGGTGCTCGCACCGCGAGCGCCGGGGCTTTTTTATTTTCTCCCGGGATGATCGTGGAGCGCCGCACGCGCCGCGAGGTGTCCGCACATGCCGTGAACGCCGGCGCCCGGCGGCGTCGACGACGAGCAGATGTACACATTCTTCGCAGGCGTGCGATACCGCCGCCACGTAGGTCGCGCGAAAAGCTGGCCGATCTCCGGCGCTCCTCCGTTGAGGTCCCCCCCCACCAGGTTCGGATTGTAGAGTTGCAGCTCCGCGGCCGTCAGTACGCTCCGCTTCAAAATGATGCTGCGAAAGCCCGGCGCGAACCGTTCCACTTGGTTCTCGATCCACTCGCTCGCGTCTGCCTTCGACCCGGTCGGCACGTGGCAGTAAGCCCACGCGACGTGCTTTCCAGCGGGCGCGCGCGACCCATCGAACAGACTAGGCTGCACGAGTATCACGAAAGGTTTTTCGGCGTGTTCGCCCTGCCACGGCGCGCGTTCCGACGCCTCGATTTCCTCGATGCTTCCCCCCAGGTGTACGGTCGCGGCCCTCCCGCAAGCCTCTGCCTTCCACGGAATCGGCGCATCGAGCGCCCAGTCCAGTTTGCAGACACCGGGCCCGTAGCGATAGCGCTCCAGGCTGCGCCGGAATCCGGAAGGGAAGCGATCCCCGGCCATCGCAAGCAACTGCCGCGGAGTCACGTCGCACAGCACGACGCCGGCCTCCGGCAATTGCTCGAGCGACTCGACCATTCTCCCCGTGACGATTTCACCGCCAATCGAGCGCAGGTAAGAAGCCAGCGCCTCGCCGATCTTCCGCGATCCCCCGCGAGCGATCGGCCAGCCGACCGCGTGCGCCGTAATACCCAGCACCAGCCCGAACGCGGCGCTGGGAATTTTTTCAAGCGGGAGGATGGAGTGCGCTGCGAGCCCCGCCAAAACCGCCCGCGCCTTCGCGCCCCGAAAGGTGGATCGGGCGAGGCTCGAAGCAGACCGCACCGCGTGCAACCCGAATCGCGGAGCCGCGAACGGGTGAGCCGGAAACGCCACCGACCCCAGCACCGTCCGCTCGATCTTTGGCCAGTCTGCCACCAGCGGCGCCATGAGTCGTGCATATGCGCCAGCATCTTCGCCAAGCTGCCCTGCCGTCGCCTGCACCGACCTCTCCACGACGACAGCGGTGCCGTCGTCGAAGGGATGCGCCACCGCACCAGGCGGCTCAACCCATTCCAAGCCGTGTTCATGAAGGGGAAGCGTGCGAAAGAAAGGCGAGCCAACCGCCATGGGATGCACAGCCGAGCAGACATCGTGAAGAAATCCCGGCAGCGTGAGTTCCGCGGAACGCATGCCGCCGCCAATCGTCTCCCGCCCCTCGACCACCAGCACGGAGCGCCCAGCCTGCGCCATCGTAATCGCAGCCGCCAACCCATTCGGCCCCGACCCAATCACAACAGCATCGTAGCTCTGCCGCGACGATCGCACCTGCACCACGCCCCCGCCCTGCTTTCACAAATCCGCAAGCTCGATGGTAGCGGGTCACCCAGCGCAAACGCGAGCAGCAAAAAAAACGCGGCAGCCGAAGCTGCCGCGTCGATTGTTACATCGGTTGCCGCCTTGCTTCAGAAGAAGAACTTGCCCGAAATCTGAAGCTGCCGCGCCCCAATCAAGGTGTTGCTCGTTGCCGAAGGCGTCAGGAACGAATTCGCCGGGTTCAGGCAAGGGCTTGGCCCCGCAGGACACACCGACGCCACTCCTGCCGGGTTCGTGTAGGCTCCGCCCGGTGCCACGTAGGAGTAGGCCGAGGTGTTGACGGTCGTATTGATGCGGTGGTTGAACAGGTTGAAGGCCTCGATAAAGACCTGCAGCTTGTAGCGCTCCCGGAAAAGAATGATGTCCCGCCCGATGCGGAAATCCACGTCCCGGATTTGTGTGGGGCCCCGGTAACTGTTCTTTTCAAAATTCGGAGCGCGCCCGGCGGCGTTGCTGGCATTCTGTTCGACGCCTCCGGTAACGCCGCCGTCGATACCACCCGGTGGCGTGACGGTGGAGCTCAACAGTGCGTTCTGCGGCAGCGGTGAGGCAATCGTCACGATGGTGGAGAAGTTAAATCCATTCAAGGCATCTCGGACGATGCGGCTGTCGCTTTGCACCCTCGGCGACCACAGCAGGCTGGTCACGAACCTTTGCCGCTGATCGTAATCCGAATTGCCATACTCGCCCTGCTGGTTATAAGGGTTCAGAGTTGCATCCGAGCTTCCGTTAAACGTCCCGGTGTCGCCCAGAACCTGTCCGTCGTCCAGGGTGTGCGCGTATGTGTAGTTCGCCATAAACTCGAAGCCGTGGCTGAACTGTTTTTTCCCGGTGAGAATGAGCGCGTTATACAGGCTATGCACGATGCTGCGGCAAACGCTGATAATCGGATTGGCCGTGGTCAGTCGGGAAGTAAATAGGGGCACCGTAACCGTGCTGGCGGGCGCGAACGGGCCCGCAATCACGTTGTAGGTGATCGTGCTCGTCGGCGCAGCCAGGTTTCCGTCGGTGCAAACCGGCAGGTGCTGGCCTCTCGTAAAGGAGTAGGTGGCCGATACGCTCATGTCTCCCGGCAGTTGCCGCTCGACGGCGAGGTTCGCTTCGTTGACCATGGGCTGCAGGTAATCGGGTGCCTGGCCACGGAAGGCGATTGTGGATGCTGTTGGATTCGTATTAACAGCCTTGGGGGTGACGGCTCCCGCAAAGGGCGCTGCAAGCGGGGGCCCCAGAGCCGGGAAGATGATATTCGGGAAAATCGGCGCGCACGCCGCAGGGGCGGTTGAGCCGGTGAACGCAGTGAAGTTGGCGTTGCAATTGTACGTCTGCTGGAACACGCCGTTTTCCACGCGGGTGTCGTAGAACGAGCTGTTTGTCGTCTTGCCGTAGAAGATGCCGTACCCTCCCCGCACAACCATGTTCTTGGCAACTTGCCAGGCAACTCCGAACCGGGGCCCGATATCGGCG
>JBEKTG010000478.1:0-3037 GCA_049516275.1 Candidatus Acidiferrales bacterium | reverse complement strand
TCCCGCGACATTTCATTGAGGCGGCCGCTAGCATGCTGTTGCTGCGCACCTCCGAGAAGGTTGGTGGCTTCGCGGAGGCGGTCGGCGGCCCGGCGGGCTTCGGCGTCGCCTTGCTGGCCTGATGCGGCGCGGCGCATGTCGTCATTGGCCTGTTTCAGGCGCTCAAGGGCCTGCTGAACGCGAGGATCATTTGAATTCTGCCCCGAATTCTGCCCCGAATTTTGATTTGAACTCTGCTGGCCCGCTTGGCCGCCTCGTCCCGCTTGGCCGGACTGACCGCTTTGACCGGACTGGCCCGATTGCCCTGATTGTCCAGATTGACCGGACTGGCCGCTGGAGCTTTGCTGGCCGTTCTGGCTGTTCTGCTGCGCGAGCTGTTCCATTTGCCGCTGGAGTTGTTCCGCGTCGCGGCGAAGCATTTCCTGCTGCCAGCGTTCCTGGAGATTTTGCGCGCTGTTGTTGCGCTGCTGCGCCAGTTCCTGCTGGCGGCGGGCCAGCTCATCCAGCTTCTGGAGCGCGTCGCTGATGTCCTTGGCGCGCTGGTCGGCGGAAGACGCGGTCTGGTTTGTTTCGTACTGATTTTTTTCGGTGTCAAGTTCGAGATCGAAAAGGCTAGCCAGATCGCGGCCTGCGCTGCCTCCTCCGCCGCCCCCGCCGCCGGTGGCGCCAAACGCGACCTGTATCTGCCGGAACGTAGCTTCGGCACGCAGCAGATATTGCAGGGCCTTCTGCTCGGGCTGGATGGCGTCGTGCCATTGCTGCTGCTTCAGCTTGCCCGCCGCCGGACTCATGGCCTGCGCGGCAGCGATCATGTCATTTTCAAAGCTATTGAACTCTTCGTTCTGCTGGTTGATCTCGCGCGAGTTGAGCCGGCCCGCCAGCGAAAGGGCCTGGTCGCGCAAAGTGGACTGAACCTGCGAGAGAAACTTCGCCTGGTCCGCCGCCTTTTGCTCCGTGGCCGTCTTGTCGGTCTGCTGCTTCCAGGTAGCGGCGATGATTTCCTTTTCGCGCTGGGAAATGTCGTTCTGATTGCCGCCCATACCGCCGCCCCCGCCGCCTCCTCCTCCCATCTGCTGGGACTGCGAGAACTCCCGCTCGAACGGATCGGCCTGAATAAAGAACATATCCGTGCGGGATTCGGATTTATTGTCCTTCGCGGTAGCGTAAACGCTCACGAGATCGCCGGGAACCAGCTTGAAATTCTCCAAGGAAAGAACCGTGGACCCGTCCGCTTGCTTGGCCCCCTTTTGCTTCAGCAGAGCGACGGTCTTCTCCGGCCCGCCGTTCACAGAATAGTGAAGCGCGAACTCGTTGAGGCCAAAATCTCCCGCGGCCTTAGCGGCCACGGTGACTTCTTCGATGGGGCTCGCGCGATAGTCCTGGCCGGGACGGTCAATAGCCACTTGCGGCGGATTCACCTTGCTGGCCTCGATGAAGAAATCGCCCGAGAGCCGCACCGGCTGTCCCTGATCGATGGCGGCGACGTGGTATTCGCCGTCCTTGTCCATGTGAATGGTGCCCTTGTAGAGATTGCCCTCGACGCTCGTCAGATGAACCTGCTTGTCGTCATCGAGCGCGAGAATCCCGTTGCTGAGCGGGCGATCCATCACGATTTCAAGGTCCGCGTCGGTGCCTTCGACGGCGCGCAGATCGCCGCCGTGCTCATCGACTACGTTCTGCAACCCCGTCCAGTTGGGATAGCGATAGGTGACGCGAATCTGCTTCACGCCGGGCAAATCGACGACGCGGATATTGAAGTGCCGCGAATGCAGCGCGCCCGCCTCGACGTAATACTCCACGTTTTCGGGCAAGCCGGCGAAGAGAAATTGGAATCCGGAACCATTCGACTGCGGCTGCATCTGCACCTGCTCCCACTTCGTCCCGCTCTGGTAGCGGGCGTAGAGGCGAGCCTTGTCCGTCTCAATGCCAATCGGAAGCGCGGTGACGAGTTCGTCGGAGTTGCGGCGGACCGAAGCGTCGCCTGGGATCACCCGAAGTTCATACAGAGGAGCAACGCCGGTGCTCTGGCCCACCCACAAGAGGTGCGAGCCGTAGCCCAGGTAGCCGGGGCCGGCGAGGATCATCCAGAGCAACACCGCGAGCGATGCAAGCCCCACGCCGAGCGAAACAAGAAGAATCTTCTTCGGGAGCAACTGCTCCGGCTCGGCTTTCCGCGCAACTACGAGTGTGTCCGCGGCGAGCAGTTCGAGAAAGGGATCGCGGCGCGTTTCGTCCCGCTCCGCAAACGTGACCAAGCGCTGCTCGAATTGCGGAAACGCGTTTTCAGCGGTATGCGCGGCCTGCCGGCGATTCAGCCGGCCCAGCGGCAGAACGATCCCCACGCAGGCCGCCGCTGCAACCACCAGAAACAGGAGCGTGCGGGCGCTGATGACGCTGCCGCTTGAAAACGCGAAAAGGTTCGCGATCAGAACAAGAACGATTGTGGTGACAAGCGCGGCAGAGGTGAGGATGGCTGCGCCGCGAAGGATGGCGCCCAAGCGCAGGCGGCGCTCGAGTTCCTGGAGATAGGAGTTGAGCTGATCGCGCGTGCTCATGGTTCCTCCCTTTGCGTGGCCAGGTACCGGCTGGCGAGCAGGGACTCGGCTACCGCCGCTCCCAGGGCCAATAACATAAGGTACCACCACAGGCCGAAGGGTTGCCTTTTTTGTTCGGCGTCCCCGGCGGCTGCCGATTGTTCCGCCGCGGTGCTGGTGTTGCCGCGCCAGAGCGCCAGCGTTTCGTCGGGAATCACGTCGAGATTCGATTCGTGGCGATCGGGATTGACTCCGATTACGTCCTGGCGGCCGTTGGCAAGGCGAAGCTGATAGAAACCGGCTTGCGTCAGCTGATAGGACTGCGCCGTCGTAGCTTCCTTTAGCGAAAGCGGGCGGCGGCCGGCCGGGTCGATCACCTCGACGCCGACGGCTTGTTCCTTCGCGGTGCGCAACTCGAGATACGAATCGACCAGGCGCGCGCCGCTGCGGCTCTCCGTACCCGAGAGATACCGGGCGGTCTGCTCGACAAAAGGCACGAAGAC
>JBEKTG010000477.1:0-3039 GCA_049516275.1 Candidatus Acidiferrales bacterium | reverse complement strand
GTACCCTCACGCGGACTAAATACTGAGGAAATTTTCGAGGAGTTTGAATCCGGCGCCCGTGAGCACCGATTCGGGATGGAATTGCACGCCCTCGACGCGCAGCTTGCGATGCCGCAGGCCCATGATGATGCCGTCGGCGGTCTCGGCGGAAATTTCGAGCGATTCCGGCAACGATTTCCGTTCCACGATGAGCGAGTGGTAGCGCGTGGCCTCGAAATCCTGCGGCAGGTCGCGGAAGATGGTCTTCGAGTCGTGGTGAATGTGGCTCGTCTTGCCGTGCATAATTTCAGGCGCCCGGATCACCTTGCCTCCGAAAGCCGCGCCGATCGCCTGGTGCCCCAAACACACTCCCAGGATGGGTATCTCGCCCGCAAAACGCTGGATCAGCGCAATGCTGATGCCCGCTTCGTGCGGCGTGCACGGACCCGGCGATATCAGGATGCGCTCGGGCCGCCGCTGCTCGATCTCTTCGAGCGTGATCTGATCGTTGCGGCGCACCTCGAGATCCTGTCCCATCTGGCCGAGGTACTGCGCCAGGTTATAGGTGAACGAATCGTAGTTGTCGAGAAGCAGAATCATCGTCGTTTACTTTGTGCGCCACAACCGCTGCCGCTTTTAGTGTCACAGGCACTCCTGCCTTTGCGGTCCCAAGAGCACAGCCAAGAGTTGCTGTGCAGCGGTGAACGAATCGCAGTCACAGAGCAGCAGAATCATTCGTGCCACAGCCTCGCCCCCCGGGAACGCCAATCTCCCGCTTGGCGTTTTTGTCTCCGCTTTGCTCCGCGATCCACCACGCCTCGCGCAGTCATCCTGAGCGCAGCGAAGGATCCCTCTTCGCGCCCCAATTCCACACCGTACCCACAAACCGGCAACGGTTTTTAGGGGTCGGAGCTTCAGCTCCGACATAACCGGCGGCGCGCAGCGCCTTCCTCTCGCGGTGAATTTACCGCGAGCCTTCCTCCTCAACCTCCTCTACCTCCAGCCGATTTCCCTCCGCCCACGTTTGCCTATTCCCCGCGACTCCCGCCGCCGCGATGCGCAATTTCCAGCGCCTTAATCACCGCGCGCGCCTTATTCCCCGACTCCTGATACTCGCGCCCCGGCACCGAATCGGCCACCAGCCCCGCGCCCGCCTGCACGTACGCGCGGCCTCCCTTGGCCACGAGCGTACGCAGCCCGATGCACGAATCGAGATTCCCCGAGAAGTCGAGATAGAGAATCGCGCCGCCGTAGATGCCTCGCCGCGTGGGCTCGAGTTCGTCGATGATTTCCATGGCGCGAACTTTCGGCGCGCCCGAAAGGGTCCCCGCAGGGAAGCAGGCCATCAGCGCGTCGAAGCAGTCGGCCCCGACGCGCAGCTTTCCCCGCAGGCTGGAGGCGATATGCATCACGTGCGAGTACCGCTCGACGAACATCAGCCGCTCCACTTTCACCGAGCCGTATTCGCACACACGGCCCAGATCGTTGCGCCCCAGGTCGACGAGCATCACATGCTCGGCGCGTTCCTTTGGATCGGCCAGCAGCTTCGCTTCCAGCTCGATATCTTCCTTTTCGTTCGCCCCGCGCGGCATTGTCCCGGCCAGCGGGCGGTAGCTTGCGTCGCGCCCCTGCACCTTCACGAGCATTTCCGGCGAGCTGCCCACCACCGACACGTCATTGAGATGGAGAAAGTAGAGATAAGGCGACGGATTCACCACCCGCAGCGCGCGATAGATTTCGAACGGGTCGGCGGAAGTCTTCGCCGAAAACCGCATGCTGCCGACCACCTGAAAAATGTCCCCCGCGCGGATGTAGCTCTTCGCCTTGCGCACCGCCGCGGTGAACTCCTCTTTCGTCATGTTTGCTTCGATGTGCAGAGGGCCCGCTTTGCGCGCGCGCCGCTGGGGCGGCAGCGGCTGTTCGAGCGTCTTGCGCGTGCGGCGGATTTCTCGGACGGCCGCGTCGTATTTTTCGCGCAGGCTCCCCTTGCCCTCGGTGAACACGTTGCGGACGATCCACACGCGATGCCGCACGTGATCGAACACGACGAGCCCGAGATAGAACATCATCACGCAATCGTCCAGGCCCATATCGTCCCGGCCCGTCTCCGGGATGCGTTCGATCAGCCGCACCATGTCGTAGGCGAAATAGCCGATGGCCCCGGCCACCAGCGGCGGAAGTCCCGGCACGCGCACGGAGTGGTAGCGCTGCGTGAGTTGCCGCAGCTTTTCTACGGGATTTGCCTCAAACTCGACTCGCTTCCCGCCGCTCTCGAGCACGCACTTGCGACCCCGCGCCCGGAATACCTCGGAGGGATTGGCGCCAGTGAATGTGTAACGCGCGATGTTTTCGCCGCCCTCAACGCTTTCCAGAAGAAAGGAATATTTCGCGTCGCGCGCGAGGCGCAGATGTGCGCCCACCGGAGTCAGCAGATCGGCCGTGTAGGTTTCATACACCGGCACGAGGTTGCCGTGCTTCGCCAGCCGCTTGAATTCCTCAAATGTGGGTCGGATCATTCTCTCGCCCGTCGCGTGGTCGGTGGCCTTTTTGTTTGTGCGTCCGCTCGCCCGTTTCGCTGCCCGCTTCATCGCTTCGTGCCGCTTTTCTCTTCCTGTTCCAGCGCGCGCAGAACTGCGCGGCGCATCGTGTCGTAAGGCGCCCGCTCGCCTGTCCAGATTTCCCACTGCGCCGTTCCCTGCGCCACGAACATATCGAGTCCTGAAACCGTCTGGATGCCGCGCCGCGCCGCCAGCTGCAGCAGGCGCGTCTCGCGCGGGCGGTAAATGGTGTCAAATACGAGCCGGCAATTCAATTCGTTTGCATCGAGCGGCGATTGCCGCACGTTGGGATGCATCCCGACCGGGGTGGCGTTCACGATGGCGTCGAAAAACTCGCCGCGCAGTTGCTTTCGCGCAATCGCTTCCCCGCCCGCCGCGCGGGCCAGCGATTTGGCCTTTTCGATCCGCCGCGCGGACACGCACACCGACGCCCCCGCCTCCGCCAGCGCGAATGCCACGGCACGCGCAGCCCCGCCCGCTCCCAGGATCAGCACCCGGCTGT
>JBEKTG010000476.1:0-3039 GCA_049516275.1 Candidatus Acidiferrales bacterium | reverse complement strand
CCATGGATGAGAGTGCTATGAGACCGCTATTTCTTGGCTGGTGGCTGTGCCGGAGCCGGAGCGGACTGCTGAGCGGGCGCAGACGGCGCCTGCGCGGGAGCCGGTGTCGCTGGCTTCGCGGGCGATGGCGTGCCGCTCTTTGCCGGAGTCGAGGATTGCGTCTGTTCGAGGATGGAACCGGTGCTGAACGAGCCCGTGGGAGCGCGCTTCACGGAAAGCGTGAGCGAGGTCATCATGAACACGATGGCGCACCACGTGGTCGCGCGGGAGAGGAACGTGGCCGCGCCGCGTGGACCGAAAGCCGTCTGGCTGCCCGCGCCGCCGAAGGCGCCGGCCAGGTCCGCCGCATTCCCGCTTTGCAGCATGATGACGACCACCAGCACAAAGCACACCATCACGTGCAGCGTCATCAGGATCGCCGTATAGCGCCAGCCGATGGAAATCAGTGCGATCGCAACCAGCAGAGACAAAACCCATTTTGCCATAGATGGCATTTCCTGAAACTCCCTGTCGCGCTCTGGCGAGCATTTTCTCGGGCATTCCCCGGGCATTTTCCGGGGATTCAGCAGCCGTACACCGGCCATCCCGCGGCCGGGCGCACCTCAAACTTAAGCCGGATAATTCACGATTGCGGCAAACGATTTCGGGTCCAGGCTCGCCCCGCCAACCAGCGCCCCGTCGATATCCGGCTGGAGCATCAGCCCCTTGATGTTGTCGGGCTTGACGCTTCCTCCGTAGAGGATTCGAAGCTCGGACGCCAGTTCAGGCGTAAACCGCGCCGCCGCAAGCTCGCGAATATGCTTGTGAGCTTCCTCGGCGATCTCCGGCGTCGCAGTGCGGCCGGTGCCTATAGCCCAGACTGGCTCGTAAGCCAACAGAATACGCGAGAAGTCCTGCGGGGTCAACGAAGCGAGCCCGCCTTCAAATTGCTGCTGCAGCAGGGACTTCGTGAGGCTTCCCTCGCGCTCGGCCAGCGTCTCGCCCACGCAGACGATGGGCGTAAGCCCGGCATAGAGCGCCGCGCGAAGCTTGCGATTCACCGAATCGTCGGTCTCGCCGAAATACTGCCGCCGCTCGGAATGGCCTACGATCACGGCCTGGCAGCCGGCCTCCACGAGCATGGGAGCGGAAACTTCACCCGTAAAGGGCCCCTCACGCTCCCAGTGGTTATTCTGGCCCGCGATGCCGACGGCGGTCCCTTGAGTCGCCTCGACAGCCACACCCAGCGCGGTGAATGGAGGAGCGACGATGATGTCGCAGTGCCGGGAGGCGGCCACCATGGGCAGAAACGCCTGAAAAAATGTGCGCGTCTCCGCGTGGGTTTTATACATTTTCCAGTTACCGGCAATCACCGGTCTGCGCAAGGGTGCCTCCTGGGCATGTGGAGAAGAAACCTGTAGATATCGAGGGATCGGCGTCAGGCATTCAGATGTGGCTAGCTTTTCATCGAATCGGAGACAGCCGGGTCGCCCATCTGCGAGGGCTCGCCGGCAGCGGGCGAGGCGGACATAGGCACGGTGGAAACAGACGCGGTGGAAATGGGCGCGGCACTGGCACTGCCACTGGTGCCAGACCCGGAAGCGCCGGCCGCAGCCGTGCGGACGAGCGGAATCGGTGGCGGGGCGGCCAGCTGCGCGAGCAGAGCGTCCTTCGAGCCGCCGAAGAATTTATCCACAACGTGCCCCAAAGCCTGCGTGCGAGCTTCCTCGGCAGTCAAATTCGCGCGATATACATAGGCGCGCCCCGTCTTCTTCCGCTCGACGATTCCTTTTCGGGCAAGGCGATCCATGATCGTCATGATCGTGGTATAGGCCCGCGGAAGGCGGGCGGCCAGCCGGTCGCGGATTTCGCGCACGGTGCCCTCGCCCATGGGCCAAAGGGTGTTCAGGCAATCGAGTTCGAGCGGCGCCAGATCGAGCAGCGCACGCCGCGGAGGCCGGCTTTTTTCGGCGGGAGGGCCCGCCGGTTTGTCGTTGAGTTCATTCATGGAAGAGCCCCCGGGTATCCTTTTGCAAAGATTCCTTTTCGGCTAATTTGGGCGCAGTCGCTGCGGGCGCGCCATTCGGTCCCGGCCGCTGATTTTTGCCGGGAACCTGATCGATGCCGAGGAATTTGTCGGGGCGTAGCAGGGCGCGGCGCAGGGACGGGTTGCGCTCCGTCCAGACGGAACTGCCGGACGCGCCGGAAGCAAAATCGAGGGTCGCGCGCATGGCGCCCATTTTTGAATCCATATCGTCCAGAAAGTGCAGGGCCACGGCTTCGCGCGTCTGCGGAAGAGCGGGCGAGCCGAACTCGTGGGTCCCGTGATGGCTCACAATCAGATGCTCCAGCAGCACCGCCAGCTGAGGCGGAAAACCGGGTATCGCTTTGATCTTTTCGTGCACCAGCGACACTCCAATCATGATGTGGCCCAGAAGCCGCCCTTCGGTCGAATAATCAATGCCCCGAGCGTACCTTAGTTCGTCGATCTTGCCAATATCGTGAAGTATCACGCCTGCCACCAGCAGATCGGCATCCAGCTCGGTGTAATGAGCGCTCACCCCGGCGGCAAGCCCCAGGAGGCTTACTACGTGTTCGAGCAAACCGCCGAGAAATGCGTGGTGCATGGTCATGGCCGCGGGGGCGCGTTTTAGCCGCGGCACGATCGACGGGTCCTCGACGACATCGTTCAGCAGCCGCTTCAGCCAGGGGTTTTTCACCGCTGCTACGGCCGCGCGCAGCTCGGCGTACATTTTCTCGATGTCGTGTTTCGTGTGGGGAAGAAAATCGCTGAGGTCGTAGTCGCGCTCGAGGACGGGGATAATCTGTTCGAGCGTCAGTTCCTTCTGCCCGTTGAACAGCTTTACGCGGCCGCGAATCTGCACAACATCGTCGCGGTCAAAGGTCGGAACAAGCGCGGTGAAGTTGTCCCACATCTTTCCGGAAATGGCGCCGGTGCGGTCGACAAGCTCCAGGTGCAGCCAGGAAGAGCCGGTGCGGACCGACGTGCGCACCTCTTTCTCGCGCACGAGGAAATGCGAAACGACGATCTGGCCGTCC
>JBEKTG010000475.1:0-3040 GCA_049516275.1 Candidatus Acidiferrales bacterium | reverse complement strand
GGATTCGCCGAGCTGAGGCGTCCGGTGACCGCACCCGTCTGGCTGAAGCGGGTGTGCAGCCTGCCGGTAATGGGATCGATCAAACGAGGCAGCGAGTCCGCGTACGTGGATTTCACTTTGGCGATTTCGCGATATTCGAGGACCTTTTTCGGAAGGTCATGCAAGGCCGCGAGCTCTTCCAGCACTTCCGCAGCGGTGGAGCGGCTTTTCGCGCGGGTGCGGCGCCGCGGCTGGAGGTTCAGCTTGTCGAAGAGGACCTCGGCCAATTGCTGGGGCGAGTTGATTTTGAACTCGAAGCCTGCGAGCTCGTAAATGTCTTTTTCCAGGCGCGCGATTTCTTCCTGGGCTTTCGTGGAGATGATATCGAGCTCGTTCTTATCGACGCGGATGCCCGCCGCTTCCATACGCGCGAGCACCGAGGCCAGCGGGAAATCGATGGTTTCGTAAAGATGGGCGAGGCCGAACTTGTCGACTTCCGCGCGCAGCGATGGGGCGAGGCGCAGGAGGAAATCGGCGCGTTCGCCGGGAGCGCCGGAGAGCGTGCGGTTCAGGTGCCGCAGGACCACCTCCGCGAACACGTGGTTCGCCGTGGTGGAACGCACCAGGAAGGAATACAGCATGGTGGCGTGGCTGATTCCGCCGATGGCGTCGGCGCGGCCGGGGGAATCCGGCAGGGCCAGCAAATAGAAAAGTTTGGGATCGTGGACGACTTTTGGGCGCTTTTCGTCGGCGAGCCATTCCTTGAGAGCGGCCAGCATCCAATTTTCAACGTCGTTGGCTGCGAATCGGGCCGATCCGGGCTTCGTGGATATTTCGATGCCCAGCACGCGCGTGCCGAAACCCTCTTCTTCGGGGTCTTCCGAATCGAGCGAGAGCCAGATGGCGGCTTCCTGGCCGGAGGGAATCGAGTCGAGGAAGGATTTGAGCGCGGCGGGCGAATCGAGAGCCGCGTAGTCGGTGGATTTTTCGTCGACGACTGGTGCCAGTTCCTTCAGCAGGGATGTGAAGCCGAGTTCGGTGTACAGATCGCGAAGTGCGGCGGCATCGGGCTCCTGGATTTTGAGCTTGTCGAGAGAAAGCGGCACCGGGGCATCCGTGGGAATTTTCGAGAGCTGCTTGCTGAGCAGGACAAACTCGCCGCACTTTTCGAGGGCTTCGCGATAGCTGGAGCGCTTTACTTCCGCGGCGCGCCGGATGGCTTCCTCGGCGCTTCCGAATTGCTGGATGAGCTGGCGGGCACCCACGTCACCGATGCCGGCTTTGCGACGTTCGCCCGGGGCGGGCTTGTCGTTGGGATCGCGCGCGCCGGGAATGTTGTCGATGGTGTCGCCCATGAGGGCCATCACGTCGGGAACTTTTTCCGGCGGCACGCCCATCAGCTCGACGACCTTTTCTTCGTCAATGAGCAGATCGCCCTTGGTGGGATTGAGCAGGCGCACGCGTCCGCCGACCAGCTGCAGCAGGTCCTTGTCGCTGGTGACGATGACGACGTCGAGGTCTTCTTGGGAGGCCTGGCGCGCGAGCGAACCGATCACGTCGTCGGCCTCGTAGCCTGGGTATTCAAGGATCGGCAGATGCATCGCTTCGCAATAGCGCCGAACGAAGGGAATCTGCACGGACAGCTCGTCCGGCATGGGCGGGCGCTGCGCTTTGTAGGAGGCGAAAAGCTTGTCGCGGAAGGTGGGGGCGGAGACGTCGAAGACGACTGCGAGGTAGTCCGGGCGCAGGTCTTTGCTTTTGAACAGGCGCCGCATCATGGTGGCGAACAGGTACGGCACTTTCGTGGGGACGCCCGCGGCGGTCTGCAGGCGGTCCATCGGCGCGAAATAGGCGCGGAAGATGTAGCCCATCGCGTCGACGAGGAAGAGGCGTTTGGGATCTTCGGTGAGCATCGATTGATTGGGCGCGCGAGACATCGGTTATCTCAGCGAGCGAAACGCAAACTGAGCCGGAAACGGAAGTATAGCAGAGGGCTTGGTGGTGTTCTGAGTGAGTGACACGCGAGGGCGGCGCGCTCGATTGTACTGGGATTGAGATCAGAGGCTCGCCGCAGATTGACGTTTCTGAGACATCGCTGCGAAGTGTGATATGTGTGAAATATTCGAGAGGGGCTGTGCGTAACAACCTATGGACGGACGCGAGATAACCGGGGCGATGAACGACGCGGAACTTACCGAGGTGTTGTCTCACGTCCGGGCGGGAGATCCGGACGCCTGGGGCGAGTTGTACCAGCGGTATGCGCCGGCGATTTTCCGGTTCTGCCGGCGAGCGCTGCCGACCCGCGAGGACGCGGAGGACGCCACCACCGAGATCTTTATGAAGGTGCGGCAAAAACTCGGGAGCTTCGATTCGTCGCGGCCCTTTACGGCGTGGCTGTACAAGGTCGCCAGCAATCACTGCTGGGATCTGCTGCGACGGCGGCGTTCGCGGCAGAACCTCGAGACTGAGGACTCCGATGCGCTGCCGCTCGAGCATCCCGATCCCAGCCAGCTGGAGCAGTTGCAGGCCGCGCATACGAGTGAAGAACTGCGTTTGGCGCTGGCGAAGCTGCCCGACCGCGCGCGCATGGCGCTGGTGCTGCGCTATTACGCGGAAATGAGCTACGACGAGGTGGCCGACACTTTGGGCGTGCGGCGCGCGTTTGTAGGGGTGCTGCTACTGCGGGCGAGGCACCAGCTGCGAGACATTCTGCGGGGAGGCAGCGTGGAAGCGGAATTTGCCGGAGGGAAGTCATGAGCCATTTCGATAGCCGTTTCGATGACCATTTCGATGAGATGACCGGCCTGCTGTATCTCGAGGCGGAGCTTGACGCGACCCGCGAGCGGGAGGTGTCCAACCATCTTTCGGCGTGCGCCGAATGCCGCCGGCTGCTGCAGGCGCTGCAGCGGGAGAACATCTGGCTGCGCGGGTCGCTGGCGGCGCAAGAGGAAGCAATTCCCGCGCGTTTGTCTACGGCCCCGGGAGCGGCGTCAATTCCATGGTCCCCGTGGGCCTGGATTACCGCGCTCGGAATGGGCGCCGGCGGAGCGTACACGCTCTG
>JBEKTG010000474.1:0-3046 GCA_049516275.1 Candidatus Acidiferrales bacterium | reverse complement strand
CGGTGTCCACCGAGGGCTTGGGCAGGGGATTGAGTTTGCCGGACGCGTCGCGATTGAACTGCATGAAGACGAGATTCCAGATTTCGACGTAGCGGCCGCAGTCGCAGGGGAATTGGCAATCGGCGTGGCCCTGATCGGAGGCTGTGGGGCCCATGTCGTAGTGGATTTCGCTGCACGGGCCGCAGGGGCCGGTGTCTCCCATGGCCCAGAAATTTTCCTTGAGGCCGGGGATTTCGATGACGCGATTTTTGGGCGCGCCGATCTTCGTCCAGAGCGCGACGGCTTCCTGGTCGCTCTCGAGTTTCTGGCCTTTGGCGATTTCGGCGCCGCCGAAGACGGTGAAGTAGAGCTTGTCGAGCGGGATGCCGAACCACTTAGGCGAGGTGATGAGTTCCCAGGCGAAGGCGATGGCGTCCTTTTTGAAATAGTCGCCGAAGGAGAAATTGCCGAGCATTTCGAAAAAGGTGTGGTGGCGGTTGGTGAAGCCGACGTTTTCGAGGTCGTTGTGCTTGCCGCCGGCGCGGACGCATTTCTGGCAGGTGGTGGCGCGCTTGTAGTCGCGCTGTTCGAGGCCGAGGAAGACGTCCTTGAACTGGTTCATGCCGGCGTTGGTGAAGAGCAGGGTGGGGTCGTTCGCCGGGACGAGCGAGGAGCTGCGCACGACGCGATGGCCGCGCTCTTCGAAGAATTTCAGGAATGTTTTGCGGATTTCGTTGCCGGTCAAGGTGCGTCCCAGGTCGCGATGAATTTTAGCTTACTGAGCGGGGTAATGGAATGGCTTGCTTGTGGGGAGAAAAGCGGATCCTTCGTCGCTGCGCTCCTCAGGATGACGGCGTTTTCATACGCACGCCCTGAAGCGCGTTACCGAAAAGCCAAAGATGGGCTAATTGGCGGAGGGGGGCGGTGCGACCAGCCCTGTTATTTTGCGGATGGCGCCGTCGGACTTGCTCAGCACGTAGAGTTCGCCGTCGCCGCCTGCCTGGATGCGCACGTCGGCGCGGCCTCCGCCGTAGGCTATGCCTTCGGGGTCGGCCTTGGGCTGATGATGCTCGGCGTCTTTCCATCCTGTGGTGGCGTTGCCGAAGGCGGGCAGGCGGTGGTCCTCGATCGGCGTGCCGCCGCGGCGGGCGTAATTCTCGGCCACTACATCGAACATGCGGCTCTTTGCGGCGGACTGGCCGCCGGGGCCCTTGTACATGATCTGGAGTTCGTGAATGGGGGCTTGGTGGTTGCGCTCGCCGTGCGTGGCCAGCATTTGCGCCAGGTCGACGTAGAAGATGCGGCCCGTGGTCATATCGTTGAACACGTACTTGCCGCGCATCTGCGGCATGAGCTTGCCGCGATACACGAAGCCGCTGCCGATGGAGTCGCCGTCCTGGTGGCTGTAGACGGCGGCGGGATAAAGCGGCGTCACCGGCTCGACGAGGCCTTCTACGGTGAGGCGGTCCTTGTCCGGGAAGGGGACGGCGGGCGTCAACTGGCTGCCGGTCTTGCCCTCGATTTTATCTTCGATGAAAACCTGCTCGTTGCCCTCGCGCTCGGCGTAGCCGTAATTGCCGCCCTTGACGACGATATCGATTTCCTCCCAGGAGTGCAGGCCGATATCGTCCACTAGGAAGGCTTTTGTGGGAATGTCCCAGGTCATGCGATGCGGATTGCGCAGGCCGTAGGCGTAAATTTCCGGGCGCGCGCCGGCGACGGAGATGAACGGATTCGGATCGGGGCCGGTGGAGGGAATGCGATAGCGGCCGTTCTCGCTGAGTATGTCACGGGGATGGAGAGTGATGTCGGGCGTGATGCGAATGATTTTGCCCATGAAGTTGCCCAGCTGCTGCGGAAGCAGACGCCCGGGGCCGGGCGTTTCACCCTGCGCACCGTCACCCACGGCGATGTAGAGGTTGCCGTAGTCGTCGCGATGCGGGCGCGCGAGTGGATTGAAGAGCAGGTCGGACATGGGATGATTGCGTTCGTAGCTCACGCGGAGAAGCTCGCGGGCGGTGCCCTCAAAGGTGGCGTTGCGAATGTTTGTGTCGGTCCACTCGATGAGAACCGCTTCGAGGCGGAGTTGCCCTGCGGGCGGATTTACGGCGGGGGTCATCGTGTAGCCGGCGAGGTTGAGCGACGGCATCCGAGCGTTCGTGGGCTGCGCGGAACCTTCCATGGCGGGCTTTTCGATGTGAACCGTGTAGAACTTGCCATTTTTGGCGTAGCCGGGATCGAAGGCCAGGGAAAGGAAGCCCGTGGTGAGTCCGCTATCGGAGGTGAACTTCGGGAAGATTTCCGTAAATTTAATATAGGGCGCGAATGATTTGGTGGCTTTGTCGAGGATGTAGAGGGTGCTGCTCTGGTCGACGACGAAGAAGCGCGAGGCGGAGAGCGGCGCCTTCGCGGGCTCGGAGCGCAGGGACGTCATGCGGCCGAGTTGCTGCTTGAAATTCATGGAGTCCGACGCGCCGGAGTGAGTGGGGCCGGAGAGCGGAGGCGTGGCGTACTCTTCGAGCAGGACGGCGGTGCCGTCTTTGGCGATCTGCGGTTGGTCGGGATACTGAGCGCGCGCGGTGCCGGCGCTGAGGCTGAGCAGCGACAGAATCAGCAGAAATGCGAAGCACGGCGCGAATTTTGGCGGCTGCTTCGTGAATCCTGGATTGCTTCGCATTACGGCGATCTCCTTTTCCACGGCGACGGCTATCTGCATGCGGCTGCGCGCGGGCGCAATGCGGCATGGCGAACGCGAGCAGTCGTTACGACGGCTGGCCGGGCGTTTCGGGTGCTGCTGCGGGCGCCGGTGCGGGGGCGGGCGGCGGCGCTACGGACGTCACAATCTGCTGGACTGCGTCGAAGTAGCCGGTGCCTACGAAGCGTTGATGCTTTGCGCCCTCGTAGCCGTTTTGCTCCTCGCTGCGCAATTCTTCGTCCTGCAGGCGGCTGTAGGCGGCTACGCCGGTTTCCTTGTAGTTGCGCGCGAGATCGAACATGGACATGTTGAGCGCATGAAAGCCGGCGATGGTGATGAACTGGAATTGGTAGCCCATCGCTGCTAGTTCGC
>JBEKTG010000473.1:0-3063 GCA_049516275.1 Candidatus Acidiferrales bacterium | reverse complement strand
CGGATGCGGATTGATTAGGCAACAGGGAAATTGCAATTCCGGCGGCTGTGGCCAGAAGGCGGAGCAGTCTCATTTTTTTATCCCTTTCTCCCTCTCGCGCGGGAGTTGAAGGTTGTCCGAAGAGCGCACGCAGTGCGTGCGAATCCGGATTGAGACTCCGCCGGTCTCCTGGCTTGGCGAATCGCCCATTGGTTCAGGGCTGGCAGCGCGGCCTTCCCATCCATGCCTCGAAGGAACTGCGCTTCGTCGGCGTGGCCAGTGGCCTGTGCTGAAGACTTCTTCGCCTTACAGTCGCGCGGCGGCGACGGCTTTTCACCGTCTTCCCGTACACGGAGTCTCGGGTGATTGTCTACGGCGCCGAGCAATTCGCCCTGGCACCGCTTGCGGAGGCCTGAACATACGGCCGCCGCGGAATGAAACATAAAATGTTAGCGATCGCCTCGCAAGGAAACGCGGGGACGTCCCCCCGGCCGCATTTCCACTTCCAGCGGGGCCTCGAAGACTTCTTCGAGTAGCGCGCGGTCGTAGACTTCCGCTGGCGTTCCCACGCGCAGACACTTGCCCTTGTGCAGCAGGACGATGCGGTCCGCAAACTCCGCCGCCAGATCGAGTTCGTGCGTCACTACCAGCACCGTATGCCGCGTTTCGTCGGCGAGCCGGCGCAGCCGCTGCAACAATTCCACTTTTCCGCCGATGTCGAGATGTTGCGTCGGCTCATCCAGCAGGAGCAGAGACGGCTGCTGTGCCAGCGCCCGGGACAGAATCACGCGCTGTTTTTCGCCGCCGGACAGCTGGTCCATCCAGCGGTCGCGCAGCGGCTCGGCGCCAACCTGCGCGAGCGCGTTTCCCACCATCAGGCAATCGTTGTCGGATTCAAAGCGCAGGCGCCGGCCATGCGGATAGCGGCCCTGCAGGACGTATTCCCATACGCGCAGCGGAAACAGCAGCTCGCTCTCCTGCTGCACCAGCGCGATCCGTTTTGCGCGCGTCCGCAGATCGAGCGCGCTCACTTCCTCGCCGTCTACTTCAATGCGCCCGGCGAGGGGCTTGCTGAGCCCGGCGAGCAATCGCAGCAGCGTAGATTTCCCGCTGGCGTTCGGCCCGAGAATCGCCACCAGCTCGTGCGGATGCGCTTCAAAACTGGCCGGGCCCAGCGTGAACGTGGGCGCCGAGCGGTCGGTGGGGGAATAGGCGAAGCTCGCCTGCTCGACTTTCAGTCGCGCGCGAGGAGCGCTCGCCGCCGCGCCGGCCGGATCGCCGGCTTGATTGCCGGGATGCGCAGCCACCGATCCGCGATTTTGTTCGGCTGCGCTCACCGCACTCTCCTGCGCATCAGGTAAATGAACACCGGCGCGCCGGCAATCGCCGTCATCGCGCCGACGGGCAATTCCGTGGGCGCAACAACCGTGCGCGCCAGCAGGTCCGCGGCGACAACGATGATCGCTCCGCCGATTGCCGACGCCGGAATCAGCACGCGGTAATCGGTGCCGAAAAGCATGCGCATCACGTGCGGAACCAGAAGTCCCACATAACCGATCGCGCCGCTTACCGAAACAGCGAGTCCTGTGAGCAGCGAGGCTCCCACGTACACCACGAATTTCACGCGGCGCACGTTGACGCCCAGATGGCTGGCCTCCTGCTCGCCGGTAAGAATCAGGTTCAAATCGGAGGAGGTTGTGTAGATCGATCCCACCGCGACGATCAGCAGCAGGTAGAGCCAGCGCAGATCGACGGCAGGCGCCGAGGAAAGATCTCCCATCAGCCAGAAGGCCATCCCGCGCAGATCGCGGCTGCTCAAGATCGTCATCAGAAACATGATCACCGCGGAAAGAAACGACGCCGTGATGATTCCCGCCAGCAGCAATGTGGCGCTGTCGAGCTGCCCTCCGCGTCTGCCTAGAAAATAAACGGCTCCTATCGTGGCCGCTGCGCCCGCAAACGCCGCCACCTGCACGGCTCCCGGCGTGAACGGCAGCACGATCAGGCTTACAATCGCGCCGAGCGCCGCTCCGCTGGAAACTCCCAGCACGTAGGGATCTGCCAGCGGATTCCGCAGCAACGCTTGAAAACCCGCGCCGGCGGTGGAAAGCGCCGCGCCCACTAGTATTCCCAGAGCGATGCGCGGAAGCCGCAAGCCAAACACAACCAGAGAAAATTCCGAAGGGATTTGTTCCCGCCGCCCCAGCGCGCCGTTGAAAAGCGTGGTCACGATGTCCCACACGGAGATCGGATAGGCGCCCATGCGCAGCGAGATCACCACCAGGACGAACAGCACTCCGAGCAGCAAAGCGCAAATATTGAAAACGCGCCGTGGCGTCAGCGGGCGCATAGTACGCACCCTTCTTCCGGCGAAGCCCTGCGCGCAAATTGAGCTCGATCCCTCGAAACAAAGTTTCCGTCCGTGCTCTGCGGTGAAAACGCCCCCGGATGGAGTTCGCGCGCCAGTTGCTCGATCGCGTCCACCATTCCGGGCGACGGCCGCGCCAGCTCATCGCTCACAACAACCACGTTCCCGGATTCGACCGCCCGCAATCCGGTCCACCCGGCTCTTGCGCGAAGGTCCGCGAGCTGAGCCTTTCCCTCGCCGCCATGGTTGCTCGTGAAAACAATGTAATCGGGCTGCAAGCGCACCACTTCCTCAAAGCTGATGTGCGGCCAATTCTGATCGGATAAAATCGCCGATTCCGCCCCCGCCCAGCGCAGCGCGTCGGCAATGAACGTATTCTGCCCGATGCTGATCAGCGGTTCCTGCCACACGACAAAGAAAACGTGCGCGAGCGGCAATTCCGAAAGCCGCATTCGCAAATCGTCAAGCCTCGCCTGCAACGGGCCCACCAGAGCTTCGCCCGCGGCGCTCGAGCCCATAAGCTCCGACATTTTTCTCACCGATTCGAGCATTCCCCGCACCGTATGCGGATTGCTCGCGTAGACGGCAATTCCGAGCCTCGCCAGCGCGTCCACCGTCTCGCGGCGGTTAATGGATGTGGACGCCAGCACCAGGTCGGGATGCAGCGCCACGATCGCTTCGAGACTCGGGTTTAACGGCGCTCCAACGTGCGGCTT
>JBEKTG010000472.1:0-3086 GCA_049516275.1 Candidatus Acidiferrales bacterium | reverse complement strand
GCGCTCGTCGAAACCTTTCCCATGGCCACGTTTTCGAAAATCGGCTTGAGCGCGTGAAACAGATCGAGATCCTCGGCCCCCGCCGCGTGTTCGTTCGCGCGGATCAGCATTTCCTTCGTTCCGCCGCCCCCGGGGATCAGCCCCACTCCCGTCTCCACTAGCCCCATGTAAAGCTCGGCCGCCGCCTGAATTCTCGCCGCGTGCAGATTGATTTCGCACCCTCCGCCGAGCGCCATCCCTTGCGGCGCGCTCACCACGGGCCGCGGCGCGTACTTGATCGCCATGTTCACCCGCTGGAATTGCCGCACCAGCATGTGAATCTCGTCCCACTCGCCTTCCTGCGCGCTGATGAGCAGCAGCATCAGGTTCGCGCCCACCGAAAAATTTGTCGCCTGGTTGGCGATCACCATCGCCTCGAACTCGGTCCCCAGCCGCGCGATCCCCGCGTTCAGCATCGCGACGATGTCCGCTCCCACCGCATTCATCTTCGAGTGAAATTCGCAGCAGATTACCCCGTCGCCCAGATCGATCAGGCTCGCCCCCGCGTTTTTCTGCACCACCGGCGTCCGGTCTTTCAACGCCTTCAGAACGATCACTCCCTCGCGCTCCGGAACCGGCTGGTGCGCGCCGCTGGCCAGATCGAAATACCGCGTCGTTCCCTTTTCGCGCGCGTAGAACGATTTCTCCGGAGTCGCCAGCACCTTGCTCACCACCGCCGGAATCTGCTTCCCCTCGCGCCCCAGCGCCGCGGCCATCCTCTCGACGCCGATCGCATCCCACACCTCGAATGGTCCCAGCTCCCACGCGAATCCCCACTGCATCGCCCGGTCGACGTCGGTAATCGTATTCGCAATCTCCGCCACGCGCCGCGCCGCGTACAGACACGTCTCGCTCAGGTTCGTCCAGATGAACCGGCTGGCCTTGTCTCCGCCCTTTCCCTCCAGCGCCGGCGCCACCAGCATGCGGATTCGTTCGCGCGTGTCCTCGATCGCCTTTCCCGCTTCAATCGACGCGAACTTGGACTTCTGCCGCGCGCGGTACTCCATCGCGTGCCAGTCGAGCGTCAGGATTTCCGACTCCGCGCCCTTCTTGATGCGCTTGTAAAATCCGCTCCCCGTTTTTTCTCCCAGCATTCCCTTCGCAATCATCGCCTCGATCAGCGCCGGCACGCGGTAGACTTCCCGCGACTCGTCCTCCGGCACATTCTCATAAATCTTGCGGATCACGTGCGCCAGCACGTCGAGTCCCACGATGTCGGCCGTGCGAAATGTCGCCGACTTCGGCCAGCCCACCGCCGGCCCGGTGCACGCGTCCACCTCCTCCACCGTCATGTCGAGCGCCGCCATCTGGTTGATCGCGTTCACCATCGAAAACGTGCCGATGCGGTTCGCGATGAAGTTCGGCGTGTCCTTCGCCCGCACCACTCCCTTGCCCAGCCGCCGGTCGCAAATCTCGTCGAGCGCGTCCAGCACCTCGGGACGCGTCTTCGGCCCCGCAATCAGTTCAACCAGCTTCATGTACCGCGGAGGATTGAAAAAGTGCGTCCCCGCCCAGTGCTGCTGAAAATCCTCCGAGCGCCCCTCGGCGATCAGGTGGATCGGCAGCCCGGAAGTGTTCGACGTGACAATCGTCTCCGGCTTGCGCACCGCCTCCACCCGCTCGAACAGCCGCCGCTTGATTTCCAGATTCTCCGCCACCGCCTCGATGATCCAATCCACCTGCCCGCACCACGCCATGTTGTCGTCGAAATTTCCCGGCGTAATCAGCCGCGCGGTTTCCGCAGTGAAGAATGCCGCCGGTCGCGATTTTTTTGCTGCCTCCAGCCCCGCCAGCACGATCCGGTTGCGAACCCGCGCATCGTGCAACGTGAGTCCCTTGCGCTTTTCGTCCGCGTTCAATTCCGGCGGCACGATATCGAGCAGATAGCACGGGATCCCCGCATTCGCCAGGTGTGCGGCAATGCGCGCGCCCATCGTTCCGGCGCCCAGCACCGCCACTTTTTCAATCGTCCGCCTCATGAAGCTTGTCCTCGCCCACGCCGCAGAAACCCGCTAATTCAAACACGTCATGGTGGCAAAACGTGTACGCGCGGGTCAACCGGAAACGCCCCGCCCGGTGAAATTTGTTACAGTGTCCTCAGTGGAGTGGGGGCGACGGATGGGCACAGGCGCGGCATGGTTCAAAAAGGCGATCCAGGGTTTCCGGTCGTTTGCCTACGCTGACACCGACGGCGGCGAAATTCGCCGCCCCAGAATCGGGGTCGCCCTCGGCGGCGGCTTCGCGCGCGGCATCGCCCACATCGGCGTGCTGCGTGTCCTCGAACAGGAGCAAATCCCCGTCGATTTTATCGCCGGCACCAGTGTCGGCGCGCTGGTAGCCGCCAGCTACGCCAGCGGCGCCACCCTCGACGAAATGGAGCGCCACGGCGCCCTCACCAAGTTCAGCGATTTCGGCCGCTGGACGCTCTCGCGCATGGGCATGGCCTCCAACGAGCGCCTCGACAACTATCTCCACCGCTTCACCTCCGCGCAAACCTTCGCCGAGATGAAGCTCCCGCTCTGCATCGTCGCCACCGACCTGATCGCCGGCGAATCAGTCCATTTTCGCGACGGAGATATCGGCCCAGCCCTCCGCGCCTCCTGCGCCTACCCCGGCCTTTTCCTGCCCGTCGAATATCGCAACCGCATCCTGGTAGACGGATTCCTGACCGAGACCGTCCCCGCCCCCGCCGTCCGAAAAATGGGCGCGGAAGTAGTAATCTCAGTCCACCTGGAGCCCGGCCTGCTCGAATCCAGGCCACGCAACACCATAGAAGTAATCAGCCGCTCCTTCTCGATCATCCAGATAGCCGCAACGCAATCCTGGCGCGCCGCCACCGACGTGCTAATCGAGCCCAACGTCCATCACATTTTATGGGATGAATTCGTAAAGACGCCCCAGCTGGTAGCCGCCGGCGAAGAAGCCACCCGAGCCGCCCTGCCCCGAATAAGAGCCGCGCTAAAAGGCGACATAGAGCGCCGTGTAAAAGAACGCCGCAACTCCCCCCTAGGCCACCGCCGCACCTTCCTGCAAGATCGCGAACCCAA
>JBEKTG010000471.1:0-3089 GCA_049516275.1 Candidatus Acidiferrales bacterium | reverse complement strand
CCTGCAAAGCCACCGACCGCATCAATGCGTCCAATCCATGCTCGGAGTACATGTTCCTCGACGATACGGCCTGCAACCTCGCCTCGCTCAACCTCCTGAAGTTTTTGGGCGATAACGGCCAGTTCGACGCGGCAGGTTTCCGCCACTCGGTCGACGTAACCATCACCGCGCAGGAGATTCTGGTCGATAACGCCAGCTATCCCACCGAAAAGATCGCGCGCAACTCGCACGATTTCCGTCCCCTGGGTATCGGCTATGCCAACCTGGGCGCGCTGCTTATGTCTCTGGCTCTGCCCTATGATTCCGACGGCGGCCGGGACTTCTGCGGCGCGGTCACGGCGCTCCTCACCGGCGAGTCCTACGCGCAATCGGCCCGCATCGCCGAGCGCATGGGGCCATTCGGCGGCTACATCCGCAACCGCGAGCCCATGCTGGATGTAATCCGCATGCACCGCGATTCGCTCCGCCCCATCAAAGAGGAACACGTGCAGCCCTCCCTGTTGCGGACCGCGCAGGAATCGTGGGATGCCGCGCTCGAATTAGGCGAGAAATTCGGATACAAGAACTCGCAGGTATCCGTGCTCGCCCCCACCGGTACCATCGGCTTCATGATGGATTGCGACACCACGGGAATCGAGCCCGACCTCGCACTCGTGAAGCAGAAGCGGTTAGTGGGCGGCGGCGTGATCAAGATCGTCAACAACACCGTCCCGCAAGCCCTGATGAGGCTGGGCTATCCGCCGGAACAGGTGGCTCAGATCGTCGATTACATCGACGCGGAGGGCAAAATCGAAGGCGCGCCGGGGCTCAAGCCCGAGCATCTTCCCGTGTTTGATTGCTCGCTGACGCCGATGGGCTGCGGCCGCTCGATAGCCTGGCGCGGCCACCTGCGAATGATGGCGGCGGCGCAGCCATTCCTCTCCGGCGCAATCAGCAAGACCATCAACATGCCCGAAGAATCCACGGTGGAGGATATTTCCGAAGCCTACACCGAGTCCTGGAGGCTGGGCCTCAAAGCCGTGGCCATCTACCGGGACAATTCCAAGTGCTCGCAACCCCTGTCGGCCGCCGGCAAGAAGGAAGAAGTGAAACCACCCGCAGCCGAGGCTGTCGCGGTAAAGACGGCGCAAGCCGTAGTGCCGGCTGGTGAGCAGCAGGAGCTCTTCAAGGACGGCGCGCGTCGCCGGAAGCTGAAGAACGAACGCAGTTCCATCACCCACAAGTTCTCGATCGGCGGACATGAAGGCTATCTCACGGTAGGAAAGTACGACGATGGCACGCCGGGAGAGATCTTCATCAAGATGGCGAAAGAAGGCTCCACTCTCTCCGGCATTATGGATGCCTTCGCGCTGTCCGTCTCGATCGCGCTTCAGTACGGCGTTCCGCTGCGCGCAATCGTCGACAAATTCGTGAATTCGCGCTTCGAACCCTCGGGCTACACCGGCAATCCCGAGATTCGCTACGCGAAATCCATCGTCGACTATCTCGGCCGCTGGCTCGGTGGGAAGTTCATCTCCCGCGATTACCTGGACGCCGATCTCGCCGAGGAAATCGCGGTTCCAGCGGCACCAGCCGTCACCGCCAAGGCTCCGGCAATTTCCGGAGTCGCAAAGGCCGGCGATCCGGAACCCGCCATTCGCCCTCGTGCCGCGATTGACGATGCTCCCTCGTGCTCCGAGTGCGGAATGCTCATGACGCCAAACGGAAGCTGCTACAAATGCGCGAACTGCGGCAGCACATCAGGCTGCAGCTAGACGCAGTTCATTCAGAAGTAAAGGTAGTTTCAGGGCGCCGCTAGTACTGGGCGCCCTTTTTATTTGGACGATCGTTCAAGAGACTGGAAGCACGAGCGGAAAATAACGCGCCCACAAAAAAGCGGGGGCCCACCCGGGCCCCCATTTCTTCATACCCCCGAAAACCGGCCTCGGCGCAACGAAACCGGCCCACCCCGGGAAACAACATAAAAAGCAGTCGCTGGTGCTAGTTGCACGCGTGATGCCAGCCATAGGTTATTTCGATAGGAGCAGGAACCGCTGATTGTAAAGGGCTTAAACGAACAAAAAGGACCGCTGTGTTACGGTTCAGCGCGCCGACATCCAATTTCTGAAAGGAACCGACCTCGATCTACAGTCTTTGGAAGAATCGAGCTTGGTAAAACGAAGAAAATCCGCAGATGATCGATGTATCTTCACCCGATTGACGACTGAAGCGCCGATGCGAGAGATTCGGTCCACCGCGAGACGTCTTCCTCCCGCTCGGCTTCCACCATCACGCGAGCCAGGGGTTCAGTGCCGGAATATCGCAGCACGACGCGACCGGAGTCTCCCAAGGTTTTTTCCGCCTGACGCAGCAGTTGGGCGACCTCGGGCAGAGAGTCGAGCGCCGGCTTTGACCGCACCCGCACGTTCACGATCTTTTGCGGAAAAATCTTCAGGTCCGCCACGAGCCGTTCGAGAGGTCCGGTGATCGAAACCAGCGAAGCCATCTTGACGGCAGTCAACATTCCGTCGCCGGTGGTGGCATCGTCCAGAAACAGGATGTGCCCGGACTGTTCTCCGCCCAGGTTCGCCCCGATGCGCTGCATCTCTTCCAGCACGTACCGGTCGCCCACCGCGGTGCGAACAAGCTTTAGCCCCGATTGTGCTAGCGCACGCTCCAGGCCGAGGTTAGCCATCGTCGTCCCGACGATCACGTTGCCCTTTAGTTTGCCGGTCGATTTCAGATAGCGCCCGGTCACCAGCAGAACGCCGTCTCCGTCGACGAGCTTTCCCGACGCGGTCGAGAAAAGCGCGCGGTCCGCATCGCCGTCGAAAGCCACACCCAGCGCCGCACCCTGTTCCACCACGACCTTCTGCAATTGTTGCGGATGCAGCGAACCGCAGCCGGCGTTGATGTTCCGGCCGTCCGGAGAATCGTTGATCGCGATCACGGTCGCGCCCAGGGAGCGGAACAACTCCGGCGCGAGCTTGCTCGCGGCGCCATTGGCGCAATCGAGCGCGATTTTCATCCCCGCAAACTTCGCCCCGGGGAAAATGGCGGCCCGCAGGCCGTTCAGATAATCCTCGTAAAGTCCTTCGTCTCCGTTCAAC
>JBEKTG010000470.1:0-3092 GCA_049516275.1 Candidatus Acidiferrales bacterium | reverse complement strand
GTCCATTCCTTCGATCGCATCGGCAGCATCGTGCTTCTCGCCGAGCACATGGCCTACAAGGGCAACTTCATGGATCTCGACGCCACCTACACGGACCAATTCGGCGATCCCTTGCTACGGCTGACCCTGAACTGGACCGACAACGAGCGAAAAATGGTCGAGTATGCGGTTCCCGAAGCGGTGGAGATCGCCAAGGCCATGGGCGCGCGCGAAGTGCTCGTCAACCCGGGGCTGGGCGATTACGACGCCACGCGCTACCAGACCACGCACGTGCAGGGAGGCGCGATCATGGGCGCCTCGCGGGAAACGTCAGTGGTGAACCCGTTCCTCCAGCATTGGGACGTGCCGAATCTTTTCGTGCTGGGCGGCTCGGCTTTTCCGCAGAATTTCTCCGCGCATCCCACGATGACGATCCTCGCCCTTACGCTTCACTCGGCCGATGCCATCGTGAACCGCTACCTCAAACACCCCGGAACCCTGGCTTAAATCCAGCTGGCAGTTTGTTCAGGAAACAGGCGCTTTGCGAGGCGAACTCCCGGCGAATTTGCGCGCCGTTTATGATTCAAATACAAAAGGTTTATTTTCCATTTAGGGAAAAACCCGCTAATCTAGCGGGCATGAATTTTTTGAATTCCTAGTTTCATGGCATCCGATCCCCAGAAGCCCTCATTTTCTATTCCCGGCCGGCCCGCCACCAAGGTCCTCGTGGCCACCACGGCCATGCTCGCCTTTATTTCGTACTGGCGCGCCGCTGCGATCGTCCTGAACGACCTCGCGTCCTCCGCTTATTACGCGGGCGGTGAAGCCGAGCAGTTCATTGGCAAGACGGCTCCGTGGTTCATTCTGGCCACCATGCTGCTGTCCTACGCGGTTTCTCAGGTCTACGTCGAAAGCTGCGGGATGTTCGTGCGCGGCGGCGTCTATCGCGTGGTGAAGGAGGCGATGGGCGGCGCGCTCGCCAAATTCTCGGTTTCCGCGCTGATGTTCGACTACGTGCTGACCGGCCCGATCAGCGGCGTGTCCGCGGGCCAATACCTCGCCGGCCTGCTGAATGAGATGTTCGCGTACGGGCACATGAATATCACCGTCAACGCGAACGGCACGGCCGCCGCCTTCGCCATCGCCGTCACCATCTATTTCTGGTGGGAGAACATCAAGGGCATTCCCGAATCGAGCGAGAAAGCGCTCTGGATCATGCAGCTCACCACGGTGATGGTGGTGGCGCTGATCGGCTGGTGCGCATACACGCTCCTGGTGCGCGGCGGCCATCTTCCGCCCGCGCCCATTCCGCGCAACATCATTCAGGACAAGCACTCGCTCGGCTGGCTCTACGGCACCCGCATTCCGCAGATGATCACGGCAGTGATCGTGTTCGTGGGCCTGGGCCACTCCGTGCTGGCGATGAGCGGAGAAGAATCGCTCGCGCAGGTGTACCGCGAGATCGAGCACCCCAAGCTCAAGAACCTCAAGAAAGCCGCCCTGGTCATTTTTCTGTACAGCATGGTCTTCACGTCGCTCGTTTCGTTTTTTGCGGTGATGATCATTCCCGACCGCATCCGCCCGCAGTTTTTCGAGAACCTGATCGGCGGCCTGGCCATGAGCCTGCAAGGGCCGTTCATCCTGCGGCTGGTGTTCCATGTGTTCGTGGTCGTCGTGGGCACGATGATCCTGTCCGGCGCGGTGAACACGGCGATCATCGGCTCGAACGGAGTGCTGAATCGCGTGTCCGAGGATGGCGTGCTCTCGGATTGGTTCCGTCACCCGCATCCGAAGTTTGGAACGTCCCACCGGATCATCAACATGATCGTGGTGCTGCAAATTGTGACCATCGTCATCAGCCGGGGCGACGTAACCTTTCTGGCGAACCTTTATGCCTTCGGCGTGATCTGGAGCTTCGCGCTCAAGGGCATCGCCGTTCTGGTGCTGCGTTACACCCACCCGCAGGAACGCGAATTCCGCGTGCCCCTCAACTTCACCATTGCGGGGAAGGAAATTCCTCTCGGGCTCGCGCTGATTACCCTGACGCTGCTTGGCATCGCGATCGTGAACCTGTTCACCAAGCCCGCGGCCACGATATCGGGCGTCACTTTCTCCGGGCTGCTGTTCCTCGCCTTCGAGCTGTCGGAGAAAAGGATCCAGCGCAAGCGCGGGCAAACGCACGTGGAGCTCGATCAATTCAATCTCGCGCAGGCCGCGGAACTTACGCCGGAAGCCGTCGGCGTGAAACCGGGCAACATCCTTGTGCCGGTGAGCACCTACTACGCGCTCTACCACCTGGAAGCCGCGGTGAGGCGCGCGAAGCGGAGGGAAGCGGAAATCGTGGTGCTGCACGTGCGCCTGCTGCGGCGCGCCGCGTCGGGGGAATACGATCTCGCCCCCGACCAGCTCTTCAGCACCATCGAGCAGCTGCTCTTCACCAAGGTGCTGTCGATCGCCGAAAAGGAGGGCAAGCCCGTCCGGCTGTCGGTGGCCGCGGGAAACGATTTGTGGGAGGCCATCCTCCGCACCGCTTCGAATCTGGAATCGAGCGCGATCGTGCTGGGCAGTTCCGCCAAGCAGCCCGTCACTGAGCAGGCCCGCGAGATCGGCATCGCCTGGGAGAGGCTGCAGCCGCCGCGCCCGCAGGTGAACCTGGAAATCTTCACTCCCTCCGGCCAGGAGCAGGTTTTCTATCTTGGCCCCCATGCTCCGAGGCTTACGCCGAAGGAAATCGATCTGCTGCACAAGATATGGCTCCAGCTCAGCGATAAGCTGCCGGGCCAGGAAATCCACCACCACGACATCGTGCACTTCGCGCTCGATGAGGTAGAACGCGAACTCGAGAACGGACAGGAACCCGAGGTGCTGGAGCGCCTGCGCGACCACCTGCGTGAAATCCGCGACCGCCGCCTGAACCCTTAACCTATCGCCGCGTTTATAAAATCCTTACTAATCGTTGATATCTTTTTGACGCGCCGGCAGTACGCTCCCAGCGTGCTCTCCACACCCAGCGTCGGCGGCTGCGACATCGGGCACGATTCCGCATTCGGCGACGATTTCGACTTCCATCTCAAGGTCACCGTAATCCACACCACGCCCGAAGGCACGTTCGC
>JBEKTG010000469.1:0-3106 GCA_049516275.1 Candidatus Acidiferrales bacterium | reverse complement strand
CGGGCAACGGGAAGGTGGTGTACGTCAATAATCTGGAGGAGATGTTTCCGCCCGGGCCGGGGTTGGGTTTGCTGAGGGAAAACTGCACCGGTTGCCATGGCGAAGGCTTCGGTTCCAAGCATTACACCAAGGAAGGGTTTATTCAGGGCATCGAGCGGGCTACCGAAACGGGGCCCGGTTACAACGAGTATGCGATTGCTCTGGGCCGGACGCCTATTAACAGGAGCCAGAAGGAACTGATGGCTGATTATCTGGTGAAGAACTTCGGGCCGGGATTGCCGGACAGGGTGCTGCGGCTGGATCCGCTGGTGCCGGACGAGAGCGTGGTCTCGAAGCAGATTTATGTTTCCTACGACGTGCCCGAGGATCTGCCGTTCGCTCCCGGCGAGGACGAGCTGCTCGCCGACATCGTGGATGGCGTCGCGCCGCAAGAGCCTACGCCATATGCCGTCCACCACCTGCAGGAAGTGTTTATTTCGCCCGTGGATGGAAACGTGTGGATCAGCTGCGGGAGCTGCAATTCGCTGCTGCGGTTGAATCCGACGGCTTACGATTCCGCGGAGCGGTGGAAGAACTATCCCATCAAAGGGAAGAACCATGTGCAGCCAAGCGGCATCGGCATCGATAAAGACGGCCGAGTATGGTGGCCGGAATTAAGAGGCGGGATGCTTGGCGAGCTCGATCCGACGACTGGGGTGCAGGTGCGCCATCGGCTTCCACAACAGGTGGGGGCAATCCACGAAGCGGTAATCGACAAGGACGGAAATATCGGCTTCGGGCTGATATGGGGGGCGGAGTTCGGCAGGTATGAGGCCAAGACGCACAAGATCCACATGTATCCCACGCCTACGCCCGACAACGGCATCTACGGGCTGGTGTTTGACGAGCACGGAAACATGTGGGGCGCGGGTTGGGAGAAGGGCACGATCAACAAGTGGGACGTGGATACGGAAGCGGTGAAGGAATATAAGGTGCCGAATTCCTGGGGAATGCTTCGGCGGATCAGCGTGGACTCAAAAGGGATCGTCTGGGCTGGGGAATATAACACCGGGATTCTGGCTAGGTTCGATCCGGCGACTGAGAAGCTTACCGAGTACAAGATTCCGCTGAGCGGGGCCAATCCTTACGATACTTGGCCGGATCGCTCCGGCAATATCTGGATTGGGGATCAGCCTCACAGCGCGTTGATCAAGTTCGATCCCAACACCGCGAAGTTCACTTTCTATCCGATGCCGCAGCCGCACCAAAGCGTGCCTAAATTCCAGGTGGCGGACGACAATACGATCTGGTTTGGAACGAGAGGCAAGAAGGTCGCCGCGGCGGTGCACTTCTATCCTGATGGCTACACGGCGGGGGCTCCGCCGATTCCGTGATACTCGCCTTCGGCATCCGCCGGCATCCGGGGACTTAAATCGCTCCATACGCGACGGGGTACCTGCAGCCTCGCCCCTAAGAGCTGTCGAGCCTGTGTGGCAATTGGCTAAATCGTCCCTCAGCGGCTGAAGCCGCATTGATCTTCCGGCATTTGCGGCACGGATAAATCCGTGCCCTGACAAAAACAGCCGTTGCCACACAAGCTCTGTCGCCGTTTCGCACAAAAAATCGCGGTTAAAATCACAATTAAATATTGACACTTTCTTTTTTTTACGCTATACGCTGCGCTATTAGTACTACCTTACACGATTCAATCAAAGCCTGGCTCGAGGACGCAGTTGGGTACGCTGCGGCTTCGGGTATGGAAATAAAAACCGCAGCATAAGGGGACAGCCAATGACAGGAAGGATCTTGAAGGCTTGCTACAGGTGTGTCTTTGCGGCGACTCTGGTTGCAATGGCTCTGTCCGTTATGGCTTTGAGGCTTCCCGCCCAGTCGTCTTCGACGGGCGCGTTGACGGGAACCGTGAGGGACTCTTCGGGTGCGGTTGTTCCGAACGCGACCGTCACGGTGACCAGCGTTGCCACGGGGCAGGCGCGCGTTTCCACGACGAGCGTCAACGGAACCTACACGGTTGGGTTCCTGCCGCCGGGCGATTACCGCGTGAAGTTTGAAGCCTCCGGGTTCTCTACGGAGACCGTCCCCACAGTTACCGTCAACGTGACCGAGACGCCTGTGCTCGACCGGGTTTTGACCGTGGGTACCCAGTCGCAGCAAGTGGAGGTTCGCGGGGAGCAGGTGGAACAGGTGCAAACTTCCACCTCCACCCTGGGCACGGTGGTCAGCTCTGAAACACTTACCTCGATTCCTATGACCACGCGCGACTACACGAACTTGCTGGGACTGACGGCCGGGGCGAGTGCCGGTGTGTTCGATGCGGCCAACATGGGAAGGGGCATCACGGACATCGCGGTGAATGGCTCGACCAACGCGCAGAACAATTTCCAGATGGACGGCGCGCCGGTGTCGCCAGTGATCGGCTCGGCCGGATACATTGGCACGGGCGGCGGCGCTTTCGGCGGCGGCAACAATCCTGGAATCGGGACGGTGAGCCCGGACGCTCTCGAGGAATTCAAGATTCAGACATCGATGTTCGATGCCGGCGCCGGCCGCAAACCGGGCGCCAGTGTGAATGTGGTCACCAAGTCCGGCACGAATCAGTTTCACGGCACCGCGTTTGAGTTCTTCCGGAATACGGCTCTCAACGCCAACGACTTTTTCCGCAAGATACAGCTGCCTGTAAACGGCGTCCTCGAAAACAGCCGCCAGGCCCTGGATCAGAACCAGTTCGGCGGGGTATTCGGCGGACCGGTGAAGAAGGACAAGCTGTTCTTCTTCTTGTCGTATCAGGAGACTCGCCAGAAAAACGGGATTTCGCCGGCTGGACAGGCCACTCCTACGCTCGTGGGAATTCCCTCCGGTGACCGATCGACCGCCGCTTTCAAGGCAGCGTTAGGTGCGGCATTTTGCCCGAACGGCAGCGCCACCAAAGGCGGCGGCGCCAGCGTCAACGGCCCTGCGCTGGGCGGCACGACGGTCGCGTGCAATGGAGCGAATATCAATCCCGTGGCCCTCAATATCCTCAACCTGAAGAACGCGGCGGATGGCAGCTACTTCATTGAGGCTTCGAGCACGGGAGTGAACCAGCCCATCTCCTACAGCAGCCCGGCCC
>JBEKTG010000468.1:0-3109 GCA_049516275.1 Candidatus Acidiferrales bacterium | reverse complement strand
AACCATACAGTAATATTGCGGCCGAGCACGTAGAGAAAGGCGGCCGCCCCGGTACTGTCGATGCTGAGAAAATCGGCACAGGTTCCACTGGGATATTGCGGCGTCACGGTGAACCGGCCATTGTACTTGGTGAGATCGCCGGGGTTGGTTGAAACCGTTCGACGGAATCGCCTCCCGGCTCGCTACCAGCATTTCCCTGCGATGGTCAGCTCAATCCGGTAGCCGCAACCGCCGTTCGAACCGCTACTATCTAAGGGAATGTCGTTCAACCTCACGAATTTCTTCGCGTTGCTCGGCGCACTGCTCGTGCTGGCGTTCGTAGCCAATCGCCTCTCGCGCTGGACGCGCGTGCCCGATGTAATGGTGCTGCTCGCCACCGGCATTCTGCTCGGCCCCGTTCTGCATTGGATTGACGTGGCGCACTTCGGCCCGGTCACGCGTGGCTTTGGCACTCTGGCGCTGATCCTGATTCTCTTCGCGGCGGGCTTGGAGCTCGATCTGCGCCATGCGCTCAAGCAGTTCTGGGGCGCGATGGTGCTCTCCCTGTTGAGCTACGGCCTCACGCTCGCCGGAATCACCTGGTTCTGCATCTACGCGCTCAAGATGGAGAAAATGCCCGCCTTGCTGGTGGCGGCGCCGCTTGGGTGCATCAGCGGCTCGATCGTGCTGCCCGTGCTCGATCAGCTCGACCTCCGCAAAGCGCTCAAAACAATCCTCGTCGTCGAAGCCTCCTTTGGCGACGGAATCGGCGCCCTCGGCGTGGGCGTGCTGCTCGATATCGCCTCGGGCAATGGCGCCACCACGAGCGGCGTGCTTCCAGCCATCCTCAAGCATCTGGGACTTTCACCCGGAACCCGGGGAGCCGTCGCGGGCAGCGTCGCGGTTCTCTTCCTGTTCAAGTTCTTGCTGGCACTGGCTCTGGCGGTGTTGGCCGGTTTCGTGTGGGTCCGCCTGCTGCCGCTGATTTCCGACAAGCAATACTGGCAGGTGCTAACGTTCGCGGCCGTGCTCCTGCTGTATTCGGGGATCCACGCGCTCGGAGGCAGCGAACTCTTCGGCGTGATGGTATTCGGTGCCACGCTCGCGAACATGCCCGACCCGTTGAACCGCCGCTCCGAATTTGGCTTTGCCATCCTCGCACCAGACCCCAGTCGCCAGATTCACTCGTTCCACTCGGAGCTGGCCTTCCTGGTGCGGAGTTTCTTCTTCGTGCTGCTCGGCGCGATCATCGAATTTGGCGGCTTGCGCAAGCAACTGTTTCCCTCGCTCGGAATACTCGGCGTGCTTTTCGTGGCTCGGGCCATCTCGGTTCAAATGAGCCGGGTCGCGTGGCGCGGGGCTACGCCGCGAGAGCGCGAATTCGCCGTTCTGCTGATTCCCCGCGGATTAATTACGGCCGTACTGGCGCTGGAAGTCGTTGAATCGAAGCCAAATGAACTCGTATTCCTTACCTCGCTCACGTTTGCCGTGATTCTCTTCACCAATATCTTGGTTTTGCTGGCGGCCATTCGCGCCCGCGGCATCGCACCCGAGTCAGTTCCCCTCCCTGCCGAAACTCACGCGGCACCTGTGCCTTGACCCCGTCTCCAAAGTGGGACAGCTACCTAATTGGAAACACGGCAGTTGCACAAACTGGAAATCGCCCTCGGACGGTGCTACAAAAAGAAGGCTCGTCCAGGCAGGTTCGTGGCTGACAACTGCAGCTCAAAAGGATGTAAGGCCCCCGTCCCAGCGGGACTTGCCGCTGAGCAGATGTGTATTCTTCACTTCACCCTCCATATTGAAAATGAAGCGGCCGAGATGCGCCGCGAAACGGCCCTCGGCAAGGTCGTCCACGAGCGCCAAGCCGAATTATTCAAGAAGATTGCCGCCCGCGGCGACACGCTCGTCACCGTGGCCACCAGCGGCTTCCCCATGTCCGACGAAATCAAGGCCCGCATCCTCAGCACCCTGCTCACCCTGATGAACTGCCGCGAGAGCATGGACCGCGCCGCAATGCGCCAGTCCGCGCTCAAGCGCTTCGCCGGATAACACTCGATAAAGTCCATCGTTTTCTGGAAGTTGGAGCGTTGCCGATAGACCGAAAGCCTGTGGAAGTTCTTGAACACATTGCCTCAACTTCGTTATTTACTCCCGCCTTCCCTTTGATATAGTCCTTCGCGTACTCGCGTTCCTCCCTGTGGGCTCCGCGCGACAGCGCCCGCGCCACCCACGTTCGTGAGCCGGTGTGTGCCATTGGCCCGCAAAGTAGCTCCGGAAGATTCCTTTTCAAAAAAGGTTCGACCACGGCCAACACTCACACAGGCTTCCAGCGGGAGCCTTCCCCTTACAAAAATTCAGCCCGTGCCGAAAGCGAAGCTAGCGGCATTTGAGGCAGTAAGATAAACAAGATAGACTCAACGAACGCCGCAGGGGCGTTCGTCTGGGTAAGGAGATGTCGTGCGCATCCTTTCACCAACCGAAAACAAGCGCTTTAACGAGATGATCGGGTTTGTCGGCCTGAGCATGGCCGTCCTGCTGGCTCTGAGCCTCCTCTCGTACTCCCCGCACGACGCATCCTTCAACGTGTCCTCGCCAATGGTCTCAGGCCAGGCGCGCAACTGGATCGGCCCGGTGGGTGCGCACCTAGCGGACCTGTTCTTCCAGTTCTGCGGCTTCTCGGCATTTCTGTTCCCGGTGGGGATGTTCATGGTGGCCATGCGCTGGTTCCGCAGCCAGGATATAGAGGCGCCCGTGGCGAGATTGATCGGCGCCGCGATGTCTCTCGTGTCCCTTTCCGCGGAGCTCTCTCTCATTCACATGCCGGGAGTGCGCGGCGCCCTTCCGGCGGGCGGGCTGCTTGGCACCGTGGCTGCCGAAGGGCTGCGGGCAGCGTTTAATACCGTGGGAGCGAATCTAGTCTCGCTCATGTTGCTCACCACCTCCGTGCTTCTCACCACCAGCTTTTCCTTCCGCGCCATGGTTGACTGGATGAAGAAGCCCATGACCTCCGAGGGCTACATCGGAAAGATGATCGCCCGCGCGAAGGAATGGCGCGAGGAGCGCGAATCCGAGCAGCTTCGCAAGCGCGTCGAAGAGATCAAGATCGCCGGGCGTCCGCCTGTGAAGC
>JBEKTG010000467.1:0-3116 GCA_049516275.1 Candidatus Acidiferrales bacterium | reverse complement strand
TGCACCCCAAGGTGCATGGCGGAATCCTGTTCCAGCGCGGCAAGGCGGAGGACCGCAAGCAGGCGGGCGAGCATTCGATTGTCCCGATTGACCTTGTGGTGGTGAATCTCTACCCGTTTTCGGCAACGGCAGCGAAGCCCGGCGTGACCGCCGAAGAGTTGATCGAGAACATCGATATCGGCGGGCCGGCCATGGTGCGGTCGGCGGCGAAAAACTTTCAAAGTGTGGGAGTGGTGACCGATGCGGGCGACTACGCGGCGATTGTCGCGGAGTTGCGCGAAAAGCGGGAGCTGAGCCTGGCCACGAGGCTGATGCTGGCGCGCAAGGCTTACGCGCGGACGGCGCGGTACGACGGGGAAATCGCGACGGAGCTCGAACGGCTGGCCGCGAACGAAACCGTGAAAATTGGAAGCCTGGAAAAGCTGCCGGAGCGGATTCACATCGCTCTCGAACGCCGGCAGCCGATGCGCTACGGCGAGAACCCTCATCAGGCAGCGGCGCTTTATATACCTGCCGGGCGTCCGGCGGCAGGACTTGCAGGCGCGAAGCAACTGCAGGGGAAGGAGCTTTCCTACAACAACCTTGTGGACCTGGACGCGGCCTGGGGGCTGGTCACCGAGTTCAAGAGGCCCGGCGTCGCCATCATCAAGCACAACAATCCGTGCGGGGCGGCCGAGCAGGACAACTCGCGCGAAGCCTACGTGCAGGCGCTGGCCTGCGATCCGGTGTCGGCTTTTGGCGGCGTGCTGGCGTTCAATCGGGCGCTCGACGCGGCGACGGCGGAGGAAGTGGCGAAGCTTTTCGTCGAGTGCATCGTGGCTCCGGGCTACGATACCGCCGCGCTGGAGAAGTTTGCGTCGAAGAAAAATCTGCGGCTACTGGAGATGCCGCGCGAGGCCGCTCCGGAAGAGCTCGAATTGAAGCGAATTTCGGGCGGCGTGCTGGTGCAGGAAGCGGACCGGCATGAACTGAGCGCGTCGGAATTAAAAACGGTTACCGACCGCGCGCCGACCGACGCGGAGATCCGCGCGCTTCTATTTGCCTGGAAAGTTTCCAAACACGTGAAATCGAACGCCATTGTTTTTGCGAACGAGGGGCAGACCGCCGGCATCGGGGCGGGACAAATGAGCCGCGTGGATTCGGTGAAGATTGCGGTGATGAAGGCGGAGACCGCCGGCCTTCCTCTGGGGGGAACCGTGGTGGCGTCCGACGCGTTCTTTCCGTTCCCGGACGGCGTGGAAGAAGCCGGGAACGCGGGGGCGACGGCGGTGATTCAGCCGGGAGGATCGGTTCGCGATGGCGACGTGATCGCCGCCGCGAACAAGCTGGGAATGGCGATGGTGTTTACCGGGGTGCGGCACTTCCGGCATTAGGAAGCAGGCAGCCGGCTAGAGCCTGTGTGGCAACTGGAAAAATCTTCCCTCAGCGGCTGAAGCCGCATTTATTTTCAGGCATTTGCGGCACGGATAAATCCGTGCCCTGACGAAAACCCGACGTTAAATACATCGTGCAACGCCGCGCTATTCATTTCTGGCGGTGGTAGGTGATTTCGGTGCTGTGGGAGCTGCCGTCGGCGGGCATGATTTCGGATTTTGAGATGTATGTATCGGGATCCAGGCGGGTGAAGGCGGCGCGTTTTGGCTGGCCGCCGGCGGAGTTTTCGAAAATGGCGCTTTTTGCGCCGAATTCGGCGAGCTTCATCGTGGTAACGCCGGATTGTTCCCACGGCACGAGGGCGGGCGTGAAGTGGCGGAACCGCAAGGCAACTCCATCCGGTGTTTCAAAGAGCGAGAATACTTCGATCACGAGGGTCTTGTCGTTTTCCATCACGCGAAATAATCCCAGCATCTGACCGGCTTTCGGCGCGGTCCAGACTTCTTCGGCGACCCGCGGTCCCCACGTGCCCTGCCACTTCCCTTCAAGCCACGCAAAATCGGAAAGCGTGGGCCTTCCGTCAGGAGGGTTGGTCTCAGGCACGGTTGCCGAGCGAGCTTGTCTGGTTGCAGACGTTTGCCCGGCCAGAACGCCCGAAGGGGCCGCAGCCAGCAAAAGAATGCCTGCGAGCCAGAACAAACAGTGGGCGCAGTGCCTGCCGAAGGTCATCTTCTTGCCATGCATTTTGGGCATTGGGAGGCCAAACGGCCTTCCTGCAACTGACTGTCAGACATGATCATTAGACACGATAAGGGGGTGGTTTGGTAGTGGGTCCGTTTCCGGTTACCGCCTCACTCAGGCACCAGTTTGCCTATTCACTAGGATAATTAATTTATCCGTTAGCCGCGAATAGTAGAAACGCTGATCAGTTACCGCTGAATACGGACAGCTGAAAGTCGGCTACAGGACGGATTTCCGACCTAGTACTCGATGTGTCCAATTTGCGCGTTAACTACCGCGCTATCAAGCATTGTTCCAGAACTGCCGTCCTGCGAGACCTCAGAAGTCAAACTCCCTTCGAGTACTTTAGAGCTTTTTAGTCCTATCAATTTGAATCCTTCCCACTATGGGAAAGAGCGGAGGGCAAACCCAATCTACACATGCATCTGAGATAAGAGGAATCCCAGGAGACAAATGAAAGTATCAAGGCTGGTAGCTACCGCGCTTTTCACAGGTCTGATTACGCTCGCGACTCTCGTCGCGCCGACGGTTTCGATGGCCGACGACATCACTTACACTGTAAATCAGTCGCTACTCCCTGGAGCAATCAGTGGCACGATAACAACCGACGGAACGCTTGGAACACTGGGTATTGCCGACGTCGTGGGATGGAACTTGACGTCTACCCAGGGTGCCACGTCGCAGGTCTTTACGCCCTCGGATTCCGCGGTCTTTGGTGGCGGAACCGACCTCACCGCGACTCCCGGGGCTCTGACCTTGGATTTTTCGAACGAGAATTACGGATGGATATCTTTTCAGGCAACATCCCCGAGTCTCGGTTACGCTAGCTGGGTGGCCGGTTACGTGCCTGGAGCCTATGGATATATCTCAGCGAACGTTACTGACGATCTTTATCTGGAAAGCATCCAGTACGAGGAGGGGTCTCAAATAATCGCGACGGCAACCCCGGAGCCTAGCACAAGCAGCCTCATGTTGATCGGAGTGGGGTTTGTGTTTGCAAT
>JBEKTG010000466.1:0-3127 GCA_049516275.1 Candidatus Acidiferrales bacterium | reverse complement strand
TTGGCCTCTCACGTGAAACTCAAGACAGATCGTCCTGACCGAGACAGGCTTCGCGGCTTGACGCGCGATACCTTGATCCGCATCTACCGCACGATGTTTCTCTCCCGCCAGATTGACGACCGGGAAATCCAGCTCAAGCGCCAGAACAAAATTTTCTTCCAGGTCAGCGGAGCCGGTCATGAAGCGGTGCTGGTGGCCGCGGGGCTGGTGCTGAAATCCGGGTACGACTGGTTTTTCCCCTACTATCGCGACCGCGCCCTGGCCCTGATGGTCGGGGAAACGCCCTACGAGATGCTTCTGCAGGGAGTTGGCGCGAAGGACGATCCCGCCTCCGGTGGACGCCAGATGCCCTCCCACTGGGGCAATCCGAAATTTCATCTGGTCACTGGCTCGTCCCCGACTGGAACACGCTGGCTCCACGCCGTAGGGGCGGCGGAAGCGTCTCTCTATTACGAAAAGTTTCCTAAGGCCCTCGAACAGGCACGCAAGGCCCCTGGCGGCGCCATGGTCGATTTCCACGCCGACGACGTCGCCTACGTTTCCGGCGGCGAGGGCGCCACGAGCGAAGGCGAATTTTTCGAGGCGCTCAACGCTGCCAGCCTCCAAAAACTCCCGGTTCTGTTCCTTGTCGAGGACAACGGCTACGCCATCTCCGTCCCGGTGGAATACCAGACGGCCGGCGGCAACATCTCGCACCTCGTCCGGAACTTCCCGCATTTCCATATCGAGGAATGCGACGGCACCGATCCGCTCGAAAGCTACGAAGCGCTGAGCCGCGCCGTGTCTCATTGCCGCGACCGGAAGGGACCGGCGCTGGTCCACGCGCACGTCACGCGCCCCTATTCGCATTCCCTCTCCGACGACGAGAAGCTCTACAAGACTTCTGCGGAGCGCGAGGAAGAATCGCGCCGCGACCCTTTGCCGAAATTCGCGCTCTTTCTGGTGCGCGAAGGAATACTCGACGAAGCGGAGCTCGAAGCCCTGGAAGCGGAAGTCGTCCGCGAGGTCACCGAGGCCATCGACCGCGCCCTGCCTGCCGAGTCACCCGCCACGGATTCGGTCTATGTGAACGTCTATTCGCCCGATGTGGACCCCACCTCCAGCCAGTTTGAAACGCAGCCCCATCTACAGGGCCACCCGAAGACGATGGTCGAAATTGTCTCCGCCACGCTGCTGGACGAAATGGCGCGCGACGAGCGGATCGTCGTATTTGGCGAGGACGTGGCCGATTGCAGCCGCGCCGAAAATCTCGCTTCCGTGAAGGGCAAGGGCGGCGTCTTCAAGGCCACTGCGGGATTGCAGCGCAAGTACGGCTCGAGCCGCGTCTTCAACTCGCCGATTGCGGAAGCCGCCATCGTGGGCCGTTCGCTGGGCATGGCCATTCGCGGCTTGAAACCCGTGGCCGAAATTCAGTTCTTCGATTACATCTGGCCGGCCATGATGCAGCTTCGCAGCGAGATGGCCACGCAGCGCTGGCGCTCCGCCGGGCATTTCAAGTGCCCGGCCGTGATTCGCGTGCCCATCGGCGGTTATCTCACGGGCGGCTCGATCTATCACAGCCAGTGCGGAGAAGTGGTGTTCACGCACATTCCGGGCCTGCGCGTCGTCATGCCGTCCACCGCGCTCGATGTCTGCGGGCTGTTGCGGACGGCTATCCGCTCCGACGATCCCGTGCTCTTTCTCGAGCACAAGCACCTGTATCGACAGCCTTACAATCGCACGCCCTATCCCGGCGCCGATTTCACGATTCCTTTTGGCAAGGCGCGCGTCGTCCGAGAGGGTACGCAGGTCAGCATCATCACGTATGGGGCGGTCGTGCACCGGGCGGAGGTTGCCGCGGCGTCTCTGGATCGCGAAGGCATCTCCGTTGAGGTTGTCGACCTGCGCACCCTCAGCCCCTACGACTGGGATGCCGTTGCCGCCACGGTGCGCAAGACCAACCGCGTGATCGTCGCCTACGAGGACTCGCGCTCGTGGGGCTATGGTGCGGAAATCGCCGCGCGCATCGCCGACGAATTGTTCGGCGATCTCGACGGCCCCGTCCGCCGTGTCGCCGCCACCGACACGTTCTGTGCCTACAACCCGCGCCTGGAGGACGAAATCCTGCCCCAGACCGAAGACATCGTCCGCGCGGTCCGCGACTTGCTCTCGTATTAAACCCGGAGTATGTTGATTTTGAGTGCGGTGAAAAAGGCTTGATGCTGCTTTTTGCCGACGTGGAAGGAGACCTTGCGATGACTTGCAAGCATTGCCAGCGGGAAGTTCCCGATCAGTCGAATTTCTGCAATTTCTGCGGGGGGATGCAGCAGACCTCCACTTCGCGCGGCTACAAGCGCCTGATGCGGTCTGCGACGGATCGCAAGATCGCCGGCGTCTGCGGCGGCATCGCGGAGTACTTCGAAATCGACTCGACCGTCGTCCGCCTGGTGTGGCTCGTCCTGCTTTTTATTCCGGTGCCGATCGTTCCGTCGATTGTCGCCTACATCGTTGCGTGGCTGGTGATGCCCCAGGCGCCGGTTCCCGTGGCCGTTGCGGCCGCGCCGCCGGTGGTGCCGCATACGACGCAGGTGGCTTAAGAAACGGTAGGCGGGGCCGCGAAGAGGGATTCTTCGCTGCGCTCAGAATGACGACGAAAAGCAAAGGCAACGGCGGGAGAAGCGGAAGACCGATCCTTGGCACCCGCAACGGCTACTAGAGCTTCAAAGACACCGGCGACGGCGGAAGAAGAAGCAGGTCCCTCACCCATCCGCGCTTCGCGCGTATGGGCTCAGGATGACAACGAAAAGCGAAGGCAACAGCAGGAAAGACAAAAGACCGACCCTTGACACCGAAGGGCCGGGCACCCGCAACGGCAAGGGCCTCAGCCCTTCACTTTGCGCGAGGCTCTTCCTCCGCCGCGGAAAAACGCGGCATCGAGCGACACCGATCCGGCGCCGAATGTGGCCAACGCGAATACACCGGCGGCGCACGCTAGCGGGAATTCGTACCGTGCCACTGCTGCCGGATGCGTGAAGAGCGCATGGCCCATCCAGAGGACAATTCCCAGCTCGATGGTCAATAGCAGGGCTGCGAAGCGTGTGAAAATGCCGATCGCCAGCATTGCCCCGCCCACAACTTCCACCAGTCC
>JBEKTG010000465.1:0-3135 GCA_049516275.1 Candidatus Acidiferrales bacterium | reverse complement strand
TGCTGTGTGCGCGCCACTGCTTGCGGCTACAATACTCTCGTGAAACCAAGCATCTTTGTGGTGGAGGACGATCCGGATATTTCGCGCCTGGTGCGGCATCACCTGGAGAACGAAGGCTTCAATGTGCGCGTGTATCCTACCGGCGCAACGGTTTTGGCCGACGCCGAAAGGCAGCGCCCGGCGTTGTTCGTGCTCGATATCATGGTTCCGGGCAAGGACGGTCTCGAGCTGTGCCGCACGGTGCGGCAAACTCCTGGCCTGGCCGCGGTACCGGTAATTTTTCTGACCGCGAAGAGCAGCGAGGCCGATCGAGTGCTCGGTCTCGAGTTGGGCGCGGACGATTACATCGGCAAGCCGTTCAGCCCGCGTGAACTCGTGGCGCGCGTGAAAGCTGTGCTGCGGCGGTTTGAGCGACCGCTGCCGCCGAGCCCGTTGAAGGTGGGTGAGATCGAAATCGATCCTTCCGCAATGACGTTGACCGTCGCCGGCAAGCTGGTGGCAACCACGGCCACCGAGTTCCGCCTGCTGGATTATTTTGCGCGCCATGCCGGGCGCGTGTTCACGCGCGACCACCTGCTCGACAGCGTGTGGCGCGACACTTCTTATGTCACTCCGCGATCGGTCGACGTCTACGTGCGCCGCATCCGGGAAAAAATCGAACCGGACCCGGAGAACCCGCGCTACCTGAAAACGGTGCGGGGCGCGGGTTACCGCTTCGAGGCTCCAAAGTGAAGAACCCGTGAAGAACCGGATTTTTTTCAAGCTCCTGGCCGCGTTTCTCATCGTGATCGCCGCCAGCGCCGTGATCCTCGACTTCACGCTGGGCCGGGCCTGGGAAGCCTCGCTGCGCGCGGAGATTGACCGCAGCCTCACGCAGAAGACGGCGATGTTTGCCCACCGCGTGGAAAACGACCGCGGCCACTCGCTCGCGGATATCGCGGCGCAGGAAGGTCAGGCGGCGGGCGCGCGCGCCACCATCATCGACGCTTCCGGAAAAGTGCTGGCCGATTCCGAATCGAATCCCGCTAATCTGGAGAGCCAAGCCACGCGCGAAGAATTCGCCGCGGCTCTCGCCGGTAACACCGGAAGCAGCGAGCGCCCCAGTTCCTCGCTTGGCATTCCGTTTCTCTATATCGCCGTGCCGATTTCCGGCGGCGCGGTGCGCCTGGGTTATCCGCTCAGCGATGTAGAAGCGGTGCAGGCCGCGGTGCACCGGCGCTTGGCCTGGGGATCGGCGCTGGCGCTCACCATTGCGCTCCTAGTGGCGGCCGTCGCTTCCACTTCCACTGCGCGGCGGCTCGAACACATTGTCGAGGTGGCGGCGCATATCGCCGAGGGCGATTTAAAGGCGCGCGTGCAGGATGGCGGCCTCGATGAAATCGGACGCCTCGGCGGAGCTCTCGACCAGACCGCGCGCCAGGTCGAGCGCAGCTTCGCCGCCGTGCGTTCCAGCCAGCGCCAGCTGGAAACCCTGCTCAACAGCATGCAGGACGCAGTCATCGCCGTGAGCGCTGACGGACTTGTGCAGTGGGCCAACCAGCCCATGGATCGCCTGGTTTCGCAGCACGTGCGTTTGAACGCGCCGGTGGTCGAAACGATTCGCGATCCGGATTTTCTCGCGACCGTAAACGCCGCCACCACGGACAAGGAAGTGAAAACCGCGCGGGCTACCTCCATTGTTCCAGGCCGCGCGTTCGATGTGACGGCAGCGCCCCTGCCCGGCGGTGGCGCAGTGGCGGTGCTGCGCGATCTCACCGAGACCGAGCGCGTGGAAAAAACCCGGCGCGATTTTATCGCTAACGTTTCTCACGAGCTGCGCACGCCGCTCACTTCGATCCAGGGCTATTCGGAGACGCTGCTCGACACCACGCCGGAAAATGGCGCGCCCACGCGCGAGTTCCTCGATATTATCCGCAAGAACGCGGCCCGCATGTCGCGGCTCACGGAAGATCTGCTGACCTTGGCGCGAGTGGAATCGGGCGAGACCCGTTTCGACGCCGAGCCCGTGCCTCCGCTCGAATTGCTGCACGACGCCGAAGAAAGTTTCCGCGAGATTGCCAAGGGCTACGGCGTGGAATTGCAGATTCAGGAAACGCCGGGCGGAAATGGTTCGTCAGGAAATGGACCGGAGAAATCTGGATCGGGAAAATCGAGCTCGTCAGAATCGAGCGCGGCGAAATCTCACTCGGCGGAATCTCTGCCGCGCGTGCTTGCCGACCGCGAAGCCATTCACCAGGTTTTTTCTAACCTCATCGACAACGCTATGAAATATGGCCGCACCGGCGGTAAGGTGGTGCTGGGAGCGCGTCGCGGGCCGCGCGGAGTCGAATTCTATGTCCAGGATTTCGGCGCCGGCATTCCCTCCGAACACTTGCCCCGCCTGTTCGAACGCTTCTATCGCGTGGATAAAGCGCGCTCGCGCGAATCAGGAGGCACCGGCCTGGGCCTGGCCATCGCCAAACACATCATGCTGGCGCACGGCGGGTCGATCCGCGCCGAGAGCGAGCTGAACCACGGTTCCAGATTCCTGTTCACGCTGCCCACGGCGTAGAGGAGCTTCTCCACGACCGCGGTGACATCCATTGATGACTCCCGTGATTGGCAGCGCCCAAATCGCACGAAAAATTCACAACCCTGTAACCACGCGGCGGAAAATAAAACCTATGCTTAGCCGTTGGACATCCAGCCCAAGAATTGGCAAGATGATCGCAAGGATCCAGGCCCGAAGCCGACGCGCCGCGCGCGTCGCTCAGCTTTGCGCCGGAGGGAAGTCCTCATGAGTACCGCCAGAGTCGAGAGTGCCAGCCCCGAGCCCGCTCACCAATATCTTGTCCGGCGCACGGTAGAGGCTTGCCGCCTGGCCAAGGAAGCGGCCGGCGCGGCGGCCGAGGGAATCGCCACCGGCTCCAGCCCGCTGCTGAACTCGCTGCGCCAGCGCGAGCGCGAACTCGACACCCTCGACATGGAAATTGACGCGGGCGTGACCGCGGCCATCACAGAAGTCGGCCCCGCCGAGGCGCGCGAACTGCTCGCTTGCATGAAATTCATGATCGGTCTCGAGCGCATCGGAGATCTGCTGCTGAGTTTCGCCAACAGCGCCCAGGCGGCCGGCGGACGGCTCGATCCGGAAGACAC
>JBEKTG010000464.1:0-3141 GCA_049516275.1 Candidatus Acidiferrales bacterium | reverse complement strand
CAGCTCGACGATCTCGGCATCGCCATCAAGGAATCGAAGAAGGAGCCCGGCAAGCAGGCCTAAATATCGCGCTGAATGTCAAAGATACGCATACTCGCGGAGAACGTTGCGAACCGCATTGCCGCGGGCGAGGTGGTGGAACGCCCGGCTTCGGTGGTGAAAGAACTGCTGGAGAACGCGCTGGACGCCGGGGCGCGATCGATTCGCGTGGAGGTGGAATCGGGCGGCAAGCAGATGATCCGTGTGATCGACGATGGCAGCGGCATGAACCACGACGATGCCCTGCTGGCCTTCGAGCGCCACGCCACATCCAAGCTTCGCACTGCCGACGATCTACTCTCGATCGGGACGCTTGGGTTCCGCGGCGAGGCGCTGCCGTCGATTGCCTCGATTTCGCGGCTGTTGCTCGAAACGCGGACGGCGGACGAAGAGCAAGGGACCCGCGTCGAATTCGCGGGCGGCAAGCTTGTGGGCGTCAAGCCCGCCGGCGTTCCGCCCGGGACTTCAATCAGCGTTGCGGACATTTTTTACTGCGTTCCGGCGCGGCGCAAGTTTCTGAAATCCGAAACCACCGAACTGGGGCACATCGCCTCGCTCGTAACGCACTACGCCCTCGCGCATCCCGACCGGCAATTTCTGCTGAAGACGCCCACCCAGGAAATCCTAAATTGCGCGCCGGTGGAAAAATTGTCGGAGCGCGTGTACCAGGTGTTCGGGCGCCAGGCCCTTGACGAGCTTACCGAGATACCGCCGAACGAAGCGCCGATGCGCTCGGCGATCACCGAGCCGCAGATCGAAGCGGACGAGCCGTCGGCCACCATCCGCGTGACCGGCTTCACTTCGCGGCCGGAGGTGCAGCGTCCGAACCGCAACGGAATCTACATTTTTGTGAACCGGCGGCTGGTGCGCGACCGGCTGCTGCTCCACGCAATCGGCCAAGCTTACCGGAATATCGTGCCACCCGGCGTGTTTCCCGTGGTGCTGCTGTTTCTGGAGCTGCCTTATCAGGAAGTGGATGTGAATGTGCATCCGGCGAAGATCGAGGTGCGCTTCCGGCATCCGCAGTTCGTTCACGATTTTACGCGCGATGCGCTGCGGCACGCGTTGTCGCTGGCGCGGCCGATTCCCGGCTTCCCTGCCGCCGCGCGCGCCGCAGCTGTTTCCATAGGCGTGCCGCCATCGGCCAACGGCGGTGCGGCTTCCGCCACCGGTCCACTTGGTCCCGAATCTTTTTCGACGCCGGGCGCGCTGCCGGGTCCGCCTCGCGCGGTGATTCCAACGTCGTTTGGTTCAGGAACCGCTGCGGGAGCTGCCACCGGCGTTGTCGGAGATTTTGAATTGTCGGGCGCGCCCGATCAGCCCATTCCCCAGCGGCTCGCTTTTGAACCGGGCACGGAGATCAACTTTCCGGTGCCAACGCCGGGGGCAGTCGCGGCCTCTGCTTCGTGGTTCGCGGACACTGCCGGGGCGTGCGCGCCGGTTCCGGCTGCGGCCGAATCGGCGGGCTCCCTTCCCGGACCCGGCGAGATTCTCGACCTGAAGCCTCTCGGTCAGGTGAGCAGCAGCTTCATCGTCGCGGTGAATGGCGAGGGCCTGTGGATCATCGACCAGCACGTCGCCCACGAGCGCGTGCTATTCGAGCAGCATCTGCGCGCGCGCCGCGCGGGCGAAGTGGGCGGCCAGCGCATGCTGATGCCGCTGATCGTCGAGCTGAATCCGCGCCAGCTGGCGACCTTCGAGCAGATCGGCGAGGAGCTGCGCGCGAACGGATTTGAGGCGGAGTTGATGGGAGCGCGCAGCGTCGCGATACAGGCTGCGCCGGCGGGAATCGCCAGTGCCGACGCCGAAAAGCTGCTCTGCGAGATCCTCGACGGCATCGCGCGCGAGAATCAGGCAATTTCGATCGACGCGCTGCAATCGAAGATCGCCGCATCCACCGCCTGCCATGCCGCCATCAAGGTGAACACCCCGCTCGACGGCACGAAGATGGAATGGCTGCTGGGCGAGCTTGCCAAAACGGAATACCCCATGAGCTGCCCGCACGGACGCCCCGTGGTCCTGCGCTATTCCGTCCGCGAAATCGAGCGCGCCTTCAAACGGATCTAGAAAATCTGACGGGGAACCCTTTGCGAAAGCTGATTATTGCGATTGACGGCCCGGTGGGCTCGGGAAAGAGCACGGTAGCGCGTCGGGTGGCGCAGCTGCTCGGCTACATCTACGTGGACACCGGCGCGATGTACCGCGCGATTGCGCTGAAAGCGAGCCGCCGCGGCCTCTCGCTCGATGCAAGCGAGGATCTGGTGACCCTGGCGGGCGACACCAAGATCGATCTGCGCGCGCAGGACGGCACGCAACAAGTGCTGCTCGATGGCGAAGATGTCACCACGGCGATCCGCGACGCAGAGGTTTCACAAGGCGCGTCCAAAGTGGCAACCGTGCCGGGCGTGCGCCACGTGCTGGTAACCGAGCAGCGCCGCGCGGGACACAAAGGCGGCGTGGTGATGGAGGGCCGCGACATCGGCACCGTGGTTTTCCCGGACGCGGAGCTGAAGATTTTTCTTACCGCCTCGCCGGAGATCCGCGCCGAGCGCCGCTGGCGCGAGCACCAGCAGAAGGGCGATGCCATCGACCTCGCGCGCACGCTCCAGGAGATTCACGAACGCGATAAACGCGACCGCGAGCGCAAAACCTCGCCGCTGGTTCAAGCGCGCGACGCGATCATCGTGGACAGCACCGCAATGGATCCCGAGGAAGTGGCGCGGCTGATCGTGATGCTGGCAAACCGCCAAACCGAGCCCGCCGCCGGTTAGCGGCTCACAGGGCCGGCGCTTCGTCCGGCTGCTGCCCCGTCAGGATTCCCTTGGCCCAATCCACGGCCTGAATAAACATTCCCGGAATCGCTTCCTCCTCGATCCCCAGGCGAACGGTTTCCCGGTCGAGGCGGTCCCACGATCCCGTTTCATATAGCATGGCCACGTCAAAAATCTGCCGCAGGGAGCCTTTGACTCCGAGCAGGGCGTCCCGTATTTCCTTGTGGATGGCGATTTCTTTCAGCACATCCTCCATAGTCATATCGAGGATCGCGTCGATGGAAGAGAGCAATCCGACCAGAAACAGGTCATTGGCCGATTCCTTTACCCG
>JBEKTG010000463.1:0-3143 GCA_049516275.1 Candidatus Acidiferrales bacterium | reverse complement strand
TAGACGCAGTCTTTTTCGAAGACTGGAGCGGCTGTGAGATCGACACGCGTCATTCGGAGATCTTTGATCTTGGCTTCGACCGTGCTGCTGGGGCCGGGCAGGAAACTGGCACGCACGCGATGCGCCATGTCACCGAGACGCAGGTCGAGGCTCGCGGGTTGAATGTGCTCGGGATTGATTGCTGGCGAGGCGGTGATGTGTCCGCGGGCGATCAGATTGCTGATGTCTTGCGACGGGAGGATTCCGGTGGTACGGGTTTGTGCTTCTTCGGCTGGTCGCTCGGGCCCGTTCTCAAAAGCAATCTGGCTTTGGTTCGATGTGGACATCTTGGAAGGTGATTTTACCCTAAGGACGCCCGTCAGCGGCGAAAGCCGGTTGTGAATCTGATCAGGCGCAGCGGCGCAGCTGAATCCGCCCTTTCAAAACTCTTACTGGTGCGCCGCCGGACTATCCTCGGTGCCGGAGGTCAGGGGCGCGATCGGCTGCGTGGTTTCTTCCTCGCTCATGGCGGGCAGCGGAGATACCAGCGCAATCTGCAGCACCTGATCCATGGTGTCGACGAAGTGCAGCTTCATGGCGCTGCGCAGGTTTTCGGGAACCTCGGCCAAATCTTTTTCGTTGTCCAGCGGCAGGATTACTTCGAAGAGTCCGGCCCGATGCGCGGCCAGCAGTTTTTCTTTCAGCCCGCCGATGGGCAACACTTTGCCGCGCAGCGTGATTTCTCCGGTCATGGCGAGATCGCGCCGCACCGGAATCTTGCTGAGCGCGCTGGCGATCGCCGTGGCGATGGTGATGCCAGCGGACGGCCCGTCTTTCGGAATTGCGCCTTCCGGCACGTGGACGTGCAGATCGAGAGTGCGGTAGAAGTCGCGCGTCAGGCCCAGACGATGCGCCCGCGAGCGGATATACGACAGCGCGGCCTGCGCCGACTCCTGCATCACGTCGCCGAGCTTGCCGGTCAGCGTCAGCTTGCCCTTGCCGTCGACGACTGTTGCCTCGGTGCTGAGGATGGAGCCGCCGACTTCCGTCCAGGCCAGGCCTGTGACCAATCCAATTTCACTTTTTTCGTGCGCCAGCGTGTCGCGGAACTTGATGACGCCCAGGAAGTCGGTCACATTCTCGCCATTCACTCCAACGGTATAGCTTTCGCCTTCTTTCACGACCTTCCGCGCGACCTTGCGGCAGACGTTGCCGATTTCGCGCTCGAGATTACGCACTCCCGCTTCGCGCGTGTAGGAGCGAATCAGCCCGAGGATGGCTTCGTCATTGAACTTGATGTTCTTCTCCGACAGGCCAGCCTGCAGCATTTGCTTTTTCACCAGAAACTGCTTGGCGATTTCCAGCTTTTCCTGCTCCGTGTAGCCATGCAGCCGCAGCACTTCCATGCGGTCCTGCAGCGCGGGAGGAATGGTGTGCATCACGTTGGCGGTCGCGATGAAGAATACCTGCGAGAGGTCATACTCGACGTCGAGATAGTGGTCGACGAACATGAAGTTCTGCTCGGGATCGAGCACTTCGAGCAGCGCCGCCGACGGGTCGCCCCGGAAGTCCATCGACATCTTATCGACTTCATCAAGCATGAAGACCGGGTTCTTGGTGCCCGCCTTCTTCATCATCTGAATGATCTGGCCCGGCAGCGCGCCGATGTAGGTGCGCCGGTGGCCGCGAATTTCGGCTTCGTCGCGCACTCCCCCAAGCGACATGCGGACGAACTTGCGTCCCGTGGCCTTGGCGATCGACATTCCCAGCGAAGTCTTGCCCACGCCCGGAGGACCGACAAAGCATAGGATCGAGCCCTTGGGATTCTTCACCAACTGGCGCACGGCTAGGAATTCGAGGATGCGTTCTTTGATCTTCTCGAGGCCGTAATGATCTTCGTTAAGAACTTTTTCGGCGCGCGAGATGTTGCGGATTTCCTTGGAGCGCTTCTTCCACGGCACGGCCAGCAACCAATCGAGATAGTTGCGCGAGACCGTGGATTCAGCTGACATGGGCGGCATCGCTTCCAGTTTCTTCAGTTCCTGCAATGCTTTGTCTTTGACATCCTTCGGCATGCCGGCGTTTTCAACCTTCTTCTTCAGTTCGTCGAATTCGCTCTTTTCGCCGCGGCCCAGTTCTTTCTGGATGGCCTTGATCTTTTCGTTGAGGTAATACTCTTTTTGCGCCTTCTCCATCTGGCGCTTCACGCGGCCCTGAATGGTGCGGTCCACATTGAGCTTTTCGATCTCAATGTCGAGCATTTCGGCCACGCGGGTCAGCCGGTCGATGGGATCGAAGATTTCGAGCAGTTCCTGCTTCTCTTCCAGGGTCAGCGGGAGATTGGCGCCCACCGTGTCGGCCAGTTTGCCGGGCTCGTCTCCGCCGCGGATGGCCTGCAGCATCTGCTCGTAATTCAGGTTCTGGCTGAGCTTGACGTACTGTTCGAACAATCCGGTGACGCGGCTCACCAGGGCATCCAGTTGCGGCCCGGTTTCCACGCGATAGGTCGAGGTGCGCACGATAGCGCGGAAAAAACCGTCCTCGTCGGAGACCGACACTACCTTGGCCCGTTCCACCCCTTCCACCAGCACCTTGATGTTGCCATCCGGCAGCTTGAGGCTCTGCACGATGTTGACAATGGTGCCGACACTGAAGATTTCGTTGGGTTTAGGCTCGTCCACCGAGGCATCGTGCTGGGCCGCCAGGAAGATTTTCTTGTCGCCGGCCATGGCTTCCTCAAGCGCGCGGACGCTCGATTCGCGCCCCACCACGAACGGGGTCATCATGTACGGAAAGATGACCACTTCGCGGATAGGCATCATCGGCAGACGTTTTGTGTCGGGTTTTTCCTTCGATGTAAGCATTGTTCTACCCAGGGGGCTCGGCCCGGCCCCTGGTCCTCTCTGGTCAACAAGCAGCTCTTTTGGGGAATCTGGGGCTAACCGGCCTTTTCTAATATTGTAAGACTGATTTTCTGCGACAGCACCATTTCCTTGGTGACCTGGAATTCGCGCACCTTCTTATAGGATGGCAGATAGTACATCAGGTCGAGCATCAGGTCTTCGAGAATCATACGCAAGCCACGCGCCCCCACCTTGCGTTCCATGGCCAGGTCGGCGATGGCCTCAAGGGCTTCATCGCTGAATTTCAGGCGCACATTCTCG
>JBEKTG010000462.1:0-3144 GCA_049516275.1 Candidatus Acidiferrales bacterium | reverse complement strand
TCGAGTCGGGAGACATACTCATCGACGGCGGCAATTCCTACTACATCGATGACATCCGGCGGGCCAAGGAACTCAAAGCCAAGGGCATCCATTATGTAGATGTGGGGACAAGCGGCGGAGTCTGGGGACTCGAACGCGGCTACTGCATGATGATTGGCGGCGAGAATGATATCGTCGCGCATCTCGATCCGATTTTTGCAACGCTGGCGCCCGGCGCGGGCGATGCGCCGCGAACCGCGGGCCGCGAGAAGCTGGGTGGAACCGCCGAGCAGGGCTACCTCAACTGCGGCCCCAACGGCGCTGGCCACTTCGTCAAGATGGTCCACAACGGCATCGAGTACGGCCTCATGGCCGCGTATGCCGAGGGGCTAAGCATTCTGCGCGCGGCCAACGTGGGCAAGCAGCAGCACGCGATTGACGCGGAAACCACGCCTCTGCGCGATCCCGAACATTACCAATACGACCTCGATTTGCGCGACATTTCGGAGGTGTGGCGCCGCGGCAGCGTGATCGCGTCATGGCTCCTCGATCTTACCGCGGCAAGCCTGGTGAAGGATCCCAGCCTCGCGCAATTCGAAGGCCGTGTCTCCGATTCCGGCGAGGGGCGCTGGACGATCAAAGCCGCCATCGACGAGGCCGTGCCGGTGCCCGTTCTTTCCACCGCGCTTTACCAGCGCTTCACCTCCCGCGGCGAGGCGGACTACCAGGACAAGTTGCTCTCGGCGATGAGGTTCGGCTTCGGCGGGCACCTGGAGAAGGCAGCCGGCAAGTAGGGTCTGAAAAAGGAGATTCCCGATGAGCGATTCGCACTCCGACGCACTGGTTTTCTTCGGCGCCACCGGCGACCTCGCCTACAAGAAGATCTTCCCGGCCTTGCAATCGATGATCAAGCGCGGCCACCTGGACGTGCCGGTGATCGGCGTGGCCAAAGCGGGCTGGAACCTCGAACAGTTTCGGGCGCGCGCCAAAGACAGCCTGGAGAAGCACGGCGGCATCGATGCCGGGGCGTTCGACAAGCTCAGCCGCCTGTTGCATTACGTCGACGGCGACTATGCGGACCAGGCGACGTTTGAGGCCATCCGCAAAGAACTTGGCGGGGCGCAATGCCCGGCGCATTACCTGGCGATTCCGCCGCTGCTGTTCGGAAAGGTTGTCGAGCAATTGGGGAAAGCGGGCTGCTCCCATGGCGCTCGCGTGATTGTCGAAAAGCCTTTCGGCCACAGCCTGGCTTCCGCGCAGGAGCTCAACAGGACGCTGCATTCGGTTTTCCCCGAGCCGGCCATTTTTCGCATCGACCACTATCTCGGCAAGCGGCCGGTCAATAACATTGTCGTTTTCCGCTTCGCCAACGCGTTCATGGAGCCCTTCTGGAATCGCAACTATATCGAAAGCGTGCAGATCACCATGGCCGAAGACTTCGGCGTCGAGGGCCGCGGCGGCTTCTACGATCAGACCGGAACCATTCGCGACGTAATGCAGAATCATCTGTTCCAGATCCTGTGCAACCTCGCGATGGAACCTCCCGTCCGCACCGACAGCGAAACAATTCGCGACGAGAAGGTCAAGGTGCTCAAGGCGATTAAGCCGATCGATCCCAACAATCTGGTCCGGGGACAATTCCGCGGCTACCTCCAGGAGAAGGGAGTCCGCCCGGATTCCAAGACGGAAACCTTTGCGGCCCTGCGCCTCGAGATCGATTCGTGGCGCTGGAAGCGCGTGCCGTTCTATATCCGGGCGGGGAAAAATCTGCCGGTGACCGCGACGGAAGCCCTGGGCCGTTTTCGAAAGCCGCCCTCGGTCGTGCCGGATAGCGCGCTGTCCCAGAATCATCTGCGCTTCCGGATCAGCCCCGAAATGTCGATCGCCATCGGTGCCACGGTGCTGGCCCAGGGCGATGAAATGAAAGGCGAAAACGTGGAGATGGTCGCCAGCCGCCATCCCCGCCCGGAAGACATGGAAGCCTACGAACGCGTTCTCGGAGACGCGATGGCGGGAGACCCCACGCTTTTTGCCCGCGAGGATTACGTGGAAGAGGCTTGGAGAATCGTCGATCCGGCGCTCAGTGCCGATACGCCCGTCTATCCGTACGACAAGGGTTCGTGGGGGCCAAGCGAGGTCGACCAGAGAGTGTCGCCCCCGGGAGGCTGGTACAGCCCGGCCGCTTGCGAAAAGGAAGATTTCCGCGTCGCGGCACAGGCCGCCCGATAAGGCGCACGATAAGGAAATTGATAAGGCTATCGCTGGCAAGGGGGGAAGGCCGATGAAGTTGGAAGTGTTCGACGATGCCGATTCCGTAGCGCGAGCCGCGGCCAAGACCATAGCGGCGGAGGCTCGGGCTGCGATTGCCTCCCGAAAGCGCTTCAGCCTGGCTGTCAGTGGCGGTCACACTCCCTGGGTCATGCTGCGCGCGCTGGCGGACGAAGACGTCCCCTGGGCCGGTGTGCACTTGTTTCAGGTCGACGAGCGAATCGCTCCCGCCGGAGATCCCGATCGCAACCTCACCCACCTCCGCGAAAGCTTTCTTCAGCACGTTCCCCTGAGCCCAGAGCAGATCCACGCGATGCCGGTGGAAGCTACCGACCTGCCAGCGGCGGCGGCCGCATACTCCCAGGAGCTGGAAGCGATCACTGGATCTCCGGCGGTGCTCGATCTGGTCCATCTCGGCCTCGGACCCGACGGGCACACAGCCTCTCTTCTGCCCGGTGATCCGGGGCTCGATGTGACCGACAAGGATGTGGCTCTGACCGGCGTATATCAGGGCCGGCGGCGCATGACGCTCACCTATCCGGTGCTCAATCGCGCCCGGCTTATTCTCTGGGTCGTGACCGGCGGCGAAAAGCTCGAAATGCTTCGTCGCTTGCGCGAAGGCGACAAGTCGATTCCCGCCGGACGGGTAAGCCCCGGCCAGGCGCTGGTGCTGGCGGACCGCGCTGCGGCCGGCGAGCGCACCATTGGAGTCAAGCAGGCAGGATGATGTCGGCGGAATCCGAACCCTCTCAGTCGGGATCCGTCACAGCCGGTGTGGCCCGGAGTCAAACCGCGCCGAAAACAATTCCATCACTGAGGAGACGAACATGAATACGACGACGCAAGCCGCCCCACCCATCGCCGAGGCGCAACTCGATCAGCTCTGCATCAATACGA
>JBEKTG010000461.1:0-3150 GCA_049516275.1 Candidatus Acidiferrales bacterium | reverse complement strand
CGCCAGCAATCTTCACCGTCAACGATTTCTGCCGTTCCATTTCACTGTTCTTCACGGGAGAAAAAAATGAGCACCCAGACGATCGACGCCGCCAGTTCCACTCAGATGGACGCCTATTATTGCGAGATCCCCAACGATCCGTGCGCCATCGTGCTGTTTGGCGCTTCGGGCGACCTTACCCGCCGCAAGCTGCTTCCCGCTCTTTTCGATCTCGCCTGGCATTCCTGCCTGGCTCCGCGCTTCCGCTTGCTCGGATTCGCGCGCACGAAAATGACCGATGACGATTTCCGCAAGGAGGCGGGGGAAGCTCTATCCAAGACCGACGGCGGGCAGCAGCACAAAGACAAGCTCCAGGAATTCCAGCAGCAGCTCCTCTACTTCAGCGGCAACTACGACGACCCGGAATCCTTCCGCCAGCTCGCGAAGCGCCTCAATGAGATCGACCATGAGGGCCAGTTGTGCGGCAACCGCCTGTTTTACCTGGCCACTCCCCCGGACGTGTATCCGAAAATCATCAAGAACCTCGGCGAAGCGGGCCTGGCCAAGCCCGCCACGGATAAATGCTGGACGCGCATCATCATCGAAAAGCCCTTTGGGCATGACCTCGCGTCGGCCAAAGAATTGAACCAGAACGTGCTGGACGTGTTCAACGAATCGCAGGTCTACCGGATCGACCATTACCTCGGAAAGCAGACGGTGCAGAACCTGTTGGTCTTCCGCTTCGGCAACGGAATCTTCGAGCCCCTGTGGAACCGCAATTACATCGACCACGTGCAGATTACCGCCGCGGAACCGCTGGGTGTCGAGCAGCGGGCGTCCTTTTACGAAAACACCGGAGCCTTGCGCGACATGCTGCAGAGCCACATGCTGCAGCTCACCTCGCTCGTATCGCTCGAAGCGCCGGCCAACTTCGATGCCACCGCCGTGCGCAATGAAAAAATAAAAGTGCTGCAGTCGATCCGCCCCTTCACGCAGGAATCCGTCTCAAAATTTGTAGTGCGCGGACAGTATGGACCGGGAATGGTGAAAGGCGCCGCGGTGCCGGGGTACCGCCAGGAAAAGGGCGTCAAACCCGATTCCGCCACCGATACCTACGTGGCCCTGAAACTCCTGGTCGACAACTGGCGCTGGAGCGGCGTCCCTTTCTACCTGCGAACCGGGAAACGGCTGCCGAAGTCGCGCACGGAGGTCGCCATTCGATTCAAGGAAGCCCCGCACATGGTTTTCCGCGGAGAAAATCTGCAGCCCAATTCGCTGGTGCTGAATATTCAGCCGGACGAGGGAATTTCGCTCTCCTTCGGCGCCAAGGCCCCGGGGGGACAAATGCACATCAGCCCGGTCACCATGGACTTCCGCTACAGCGACGCGTTCGGTAAAGCTACCCGCGACGCCTACGCCACACTCATCAACGATTGCATTCGCGGGGATGCCACCTTGTTTGACCGCGCGGACAGCGTGGAAGCCGCCTGGTCGCTAGTCGATCCCATTCTCGATGCATGGAAAAGCGGCCCTGCCCCGCGATTCCCGAATTACGCCGCCGGAAGCCACGGCCCCAAGGAGGCAGATGATCTGATCGCGTCAGAGGGCCGCCAGTGGCGTCCCCTGTAGCGCGGAGCAACGCGGGCGTGTCGATGGAGCCTGCGCCTGCCGTGCTTGCCGCACCCACGCCGGCGCCCGGGAGATCCCGATGATTTTAGCCGGCGACATCGGCGGCACGAAATCGAATATCGGCTTATTCGACGTGCGCGACGGCCAACTCGTCCGGACCGCGCACCATCGCTATTCTAGCCACGAACGCGCCGGCCTGCAGGACATCGTGAAAGAGTTTTTGCAGGAGAACCCCGCAAAGATTACCGCGGCGTCCTTTGGTGTCGCGGGGCCCGTGGTGAACAACCGGGTTCGCGGCACAAACATGCCGTGGACCGTCGACGGCGAGGCGATGGCTGCGCTTTTCGGCCTCAGCCGCGTAAGAATTCTCAACGACCTCGAAGCCACAGCGTTTGGTGTGCGCGTGCTACCGCCCTCCGATCTGGAAGTGATCCACGAGGGAGTGCCGGTGAAGGACGCGACATGCGTGGTGATTGCCGCCGGCACCGGCCTCGGCGAGGCCATCCTGTTCTGGGACGGAAAGCAGCACCTGGCCATGGGCACCGAAGGCGGCCATGCCGACTTCGCGCCGCACACCCCGCAGCAGGCGGATCTCTGGAAATATCTCCGCAACCGTTACGACTACGCCAGCGCGGAGATTCTCTTATCGGGGCGCGGATTCCAGAACGTGCACGAATTTCTCGATCCCTCGCTGAAGCATCCGGGCTTCGACGATCCCGCGAAAGATCCCGCCCCGCTGATCACGCAGCAAGGCCTCTCCGGCCAGTGTCCCGTGTGCGCCGCGACGCTCGATCTGTGGACGGAGATTTACGGAGCGGAAGCGGGCAACTTCGCGGTTCGGACGCTGGCTCGCGGCGGCGTCTACGTAGCGGGGGGAATCGCCGTCAAGGTGCTGCCCAAGCTGAAAGACGGCCGCTTCGCCGCAGCTGCCAGAGACAAGGAAAAGATGAAGGACTTCCTCGCCACAGTCCCGATCTACGTGGTCCTCAACGAAGAGTGCCCATTAATAGGCGCCGCCTACGTAGCATGGAAGAGCCTCTAGCTCGGTCGCCAGACCGTCTACAGGCGCGTCCCGCCGTCGACCACAATCGTGGTGCCCGTCGCCGCCTTCAGATGAGTCACGCACGCAAGAATCGCTGACGCGATATCCGCAGGCTCGACGACTCGCTTCAGCGGTGTTTTCTGCGCCAGCGCTTCGTGCGCGGCGCGATCCCGCCCCGGCACAAATTCCGTGGCCACCGGACCCGGCGCCACGCCCAACACGCGGATTTGCGGCCCGAGAGCCCGCGCCAGCGAAACGGTTACCGCGTCCAGCGCAGCCTTCGAAGCGCAGTAAGCGACGCTGCTCCCCGCTCCCGTAAACGCGGCGATCGACGAGACGTTCACGATTACGCCCGCGCCACTCTCGCGCAGCAGCGGGGCCAGCGAGCGAATCACGGAGAACGTCCCGCGCACATTCGCGATCAGAATCGCATCGAAAATTTCATCCGTGAGGGCTTCGAGATCGCTATGCGGCACCACGCGGGTGAATCCCGCCGAGTT
>JBEKTG010000460.1:0-3169 GCA_049516275.1 Candidatus Acidiferrales bacterium | reverse complement strand
CGGACGCGACTTTCTGCATGAATTCGCGCCGCGCTTTGGTATCCAGCATCACGGTTTCGTTGATTTTGGGCGCGGCAGCTTTGGCCTGCTCGGGCGCCGCGCCGCCCGCCGCGGCTCGTGAGTCGGCCACCAGAATGGTGTGCTTTCCGATGCCCACGGAATCACCCGCTTTCAGCGTCACCATCTGCACCCGCTGCCCGTTGACGAACGTGCCATTCAAGCTGCCGAAATCCTCGAGCATCAGGCGGTCTTCTTCCTTGAACACCCGCGCGTGATAGTGCGAGACGGCGGGGTTATCGATAACGATCCCGTTGTCAGGCGAACGCCCGATGCTCACCTCCTGCGAATCCACAGGGCGTTCGGTCAAAACGGAATTTTCAAATTTCAGCACGAGTGTCGGCATGTCGTCGCCTCCCGAACAAAAGTGGTCACATAATGAATTGCCGGTTCAGCGCCTATTTGGTTCCCGCTTCAGCGGCCCTTCAGCCATTTGCCCAACCTGCCGCCGATGCGCGCCATGGAACTCGCCGGCCGTGCGATTGGGCGAATCACCAGCGCGGTAATGTTGTCCCCGCCGCCGGCCCTCTTGGCGAGTTCCACTAGTTCATCGGCAGCTTCCCGCGATTCTTCCGCGTCGCTTAGAACCTCGGCAATTTGCGCGTCGGACAAGTGGCGCGTCAGCCCATCGGAACACAGCAGAATCGTATCGGTGTCCAAAATAAGCTCTTCGCCCACATCGACTTCCACGTCCGGCTCGATTCCCAGCGCGCGAATGAGCACATTTTTCAGATGGCTGGCGTTTGCTTGCTCCTCGGTCATTCTTCCCAGCCGTACCTGCTCGCCCACAAATGAATGATCGTGGGTAAGCTGCTCAAAACTTTTATCTCTCAGGAGGTAGATGCGGCTGTCGCCCACGTGCGCCAGACTCATCCGGTCCTTCGCGATCTGCACCGCGACGACCGTCGCCCCCATTCCCTGATTGGGCTGCGTGCGCGCCGCTTGCTCGTAAATCGCTGCATTGGCAAGGCGAACCGCGCTAGCCAGCCGGTTGGACACATCCGAAACGCCAGGAATTGCCTCGCCTGCCAGTGGAAGCGATGGATTCGCAGCCGCCTCGCGGCAATGCGCCAGAATCGTATCGACGGCCATGCGGCTGGCCGCTTCGCCCGCTTCGAGCCCGCCCATTCCGTCTGAGAGAACGAAAAGGTTCAGCTCCGGCGCTGAACCGAAAGCATCCTCGTTATTCGCCCGGACGAGGCCGGTATCGGTGCGGGCTCCAAAATCCATCAGGGACTCTGTTTCTGATCGAGAATCAGGTTCTTGATCGGGTGAATGTTGGCAAAGCCGAGGCTCTCGAGCTGCCCCATAGCATCGGATGCCTTCTTCGCTCCGAACGGTCCAGACAGAACCACAAAAAACTCGCCATTCGGATTGCGCCGGGGGACCACCATCGATGGCAAACCGGCGTCTTCGATCTTCTTCGCGGAATCCTGCGCGCGGTCTTCCCGCATGAACCTGCCGATCCACAGGTAGGTGATTCCCGTTCCATTCGCGGAAGCTCCGGCGCCATCCTGATTGGGCATTCTGCGGGGCCGCAGCGAATTGGCCGGGGACAAAGTGGCGGCGTCCGGCGATGCCGTAGCAGGCGCGGCGCTTGCAGGAGCACTCGTCCCCGATGCAGCGGCTGAAGTGGCAGCGACGGGTGCGGCGACCCCGGGTGCCGGGAATGGCTGACTCAGCGGTTTTTCCACACCCTGGGAGGGCGCTTCGGGCACCGGCACAGCCTGCGGCCAATCGCGTTTCGGCCTCTCGGTTTTCTCCAGTGCGAATTCGGGCGGCGCCGGCGCAGCTAACGGAGCGGGCGGCGGCAGATTTTTTGCAGTTCGGGAGACCCCTGCCCAGTGAAGTCCGCTGCCAGCAGCGGCCACGATGCAGCCTCCGAGCAGGATCCAGACAAGAGGGGATGTCGCCGTGGAAAGGGTGCGGGGCCGCGGTCCGGCAATCGTGGAAACAGCAGCCGCAGCCGGCTTCGCGATTGCCTGCCGATTCAGGAGTATGTTCGCCCCGTCCCCTCCCGAAGCAAGAACCGCGCGGGTTCCGGACGAAGTAATCGCCCTCTCCAATTCGGTGATGGTCTGAAACCGCTTCGCCGGTTCCTTTTCCAGGCACTTCAAAATAGCGCGCTCAATCGACACCGGAATCGTTGGTTCAATTTCGTGCGGCGGCACCGGCGTTCCTTGCACCTGCTTGAGTGCAACAGCCACGGGATTCTCCCCAACAAACGCCTGCTTGCCCGTGAAAACCTCGTAGAGCACCAGTCCCAGCGAATAGATGTCCGTGCGGTAATCCACGGGCTTGCCGGAGACCTGCTCCGGCGCCATGTAAGCGGGGGTGCCCATCATCGAGCCGGTCAGCCGCGTGGCGGACTCCATCGACCGGGCGATCCCGAAATCCATGATCTTCACGTTCCCCTGCGAATCGATCATCACGTTTTCGGGCTTCAGATCGCGGTGTACGATCCCCTGGGCGTGGGCCTCTTTGAGCCCCGAGCAGATTTGCAGCGTGAGATCGATGGCCTTGCGCAGGGGAATTCCGCCGAAGCGGCTGAGCACCGAACGCAGGCTCTCGCCTTCCACGAACTCCATGGACGTATACGCCACGCCGCCGATGCGGTTGAAGTCGTACACGCGACAAACGCTCTTGTGGGTGATCTTGCGGGCGAAAAGCAGCTCGTTCTTGAACCGCTCCATCATGGTCTGGTCGGACGCGAATTCCGGTTTGACCAGCTTGAGGGCCACCACCTGCTGCGTTTCGCGGTCGCGCGCCTTATAGACGCTCCCCATCGCTCCGTGCCCGGCCTCGGCGAGGATGTCGTAGCGTTGTCCGAGTGCGGCCAACGCCGCTGAGCCGAGGGCAGGGTCCGCCAGGGGCGGTGCCGGGGTCTCTGCTCCCGTCAGCGACGCGACGTCGGGAATATCGCTGAGCAGAACGGTCTGTCCTGACTTCGATCCCAAGTCAGGGCGCGTACCCGAGGGGGCAGAGAAGTCCTTGTTCAGGTCCGTTGGAGAGGGCATAGAGAGCCTATGTGCCAGGCCGAGTTTGGGGCCAGATTAAGCCAAGATTAGGATAGACGGGAACCTTCGTCCGCGTCCCGTTGTCGGTAGCAGCG
>JBEKTG010000459.1:0-3173 GCA_049516275.1 Candidatus Acidiferrales bacterium | reverse complement strand
TGACAAAAAGCTCGCCTGCCGGGCTGAACGCCAGATGATACGCGGCGATCGACGGTTCGAGCGTCGCAAACACAAAAATCTCCCGCTCCGGGCTGATCTTGAAAATCGTGCCGCTGCGGTCGCCCACGTACAGGCTGCCGTTCTTATCGAACGCAAGGCCCGTGGCGATGCCCATTCCTTCGATCCACTGCATCGCGCGCCCATCGGGAGAAACGCGATGCACGGTGCCGTCGTTCCGGCAGGTAACAAACAGGTAGCCGTTCTTGTCGAGCGCGAGGCCCGTGGGATTGATCAATTCGGTGATAAACGGCTTGATGGAGTGGTTGGCGGTGATCTTATAAAGCGAGACGGGAACCTTCTGCCCGCGCTGCCCGCTGAAGGTCACATACACATTGCCCTCGGCATCCACCGCTGGATTGCCCACCGGATGCAAGTTATCGGCTACCTGCACTCCCAGCGCGATCGGAAACGGAGGGCTCTCGACGCTTCCCATGCGCACCCGCACCGCTCCGCCGACAGCCCCTTCGGGCACGCGGGCGATCAGGACCTCTTCGGCGGCCATCACCAGGCTGCCTTCGGCCGCGCCAAATTGCACCTGCGGCCGCGTGTGGTTGCGCACCGCGAAGCCGTTTCCCCGGATGGAAAGCTCTCCGCCCGGAAGGGCCGCGGCCGGTTTCACGCTTTCAATCCTCGGTGCGCCGTTTGTTTTTGCACTCAAATCGATTATTCCCCAGCCTTTACAGTTCTACTCGCTGCCGCCTGGAAAGTCCCGCGAATTCCCGCGAACCGTTCCGCTAGAGTCCGGCGGCGTGCGCGATCCACAATCCAAGCGCCGCATAAACGCCGGCCATCCAATCGTCGGCCATGATGCCAAGCCCGCCCGGCAAAGACTCCGCCTGCCGCGCCGGAAACGGTTTCCAGATATCGAACGCCCGGAAAAGTATAAAACCCAGCAGCAAATATTTCCAGTTGAGGGGAGCCAGCGCCGCGACGTAGGTGAGCAACTGCCCGGACACTTCGTCCACCACCACGCACTGCGGATCTTTCGTTCGCAAAAATGTTGCGGTGCGGTCCGCCGCCCAGACGCCAACGACGGCGATAATCACCGTGATCGCCCAGACCCGCGGCCACCGCACCGAATGAGAGGCGAAAAACGTCCCGTAAGCACTCAGGGCCACGCGCGAACCGAGCATTACATAGAGAGCGACGCCGACCAGCGAACCCCATGTTCCGGGAGCGACCGGAATATAACCAATACTGAGCACGGTCGCGATGGCGACCGCCACCGCGGGCCGCGGGCTGGTTTGGGCGAAAGCCACCGGGCTCTTCGCCGGGGCCGGAGACGGCGCGTCAGTCCTGGCGCTCATCGGTATCTTTCCTTACGTATTTCTGCGGAGGTTTTTGTTGCGGCTCGTCCGGCGTGGATTCGTCGATCACCGGCTCGCTGATTTTGTATTTCTCGCTGGCCCAGTTCCCGAGGTCGGTCAGCCGGCAGCGCTCGCTGCAGAAAGGGAAGTCGGGGGATGACTCGGAATCGGTCGGCTTCCGGCAAATGGGGCATTGCCACTTCATAGTCCAGGAATACTCCCGTGCCCGTAGGCGCTGTGGAGCGTGACCGATACTCGGAAGCGCTGATGCCAGAAAGCGGCGCGGTTTTTCCGATGCACGCAGGTCGCTAAGAGTGTCGAGTCATACGGTGCGCTTTCCTTTATTTTCAGCAAGATAAATGCAATTCCGTTCGTCCATGTGTGTCGAGTGGATTCTGCCAATTTGCCCGCCTTTTTCGACCTCATTTGCGCTCCCGAAAGCCACAGTAGCACGGGCAAAGAAAATTGGAAGGGAGTACTTCGCGTGGTAGGAATTCAGCGGGTGGTGAGAATCGGGAACCAGTTGTTTGCCGCGAGGGGGGCGACGCTCGCCGCAGGGCGAGGAGGCGAGTGAATTTCAGTGACGTGCGCGATCAGGTCGTAGTCTTTTACGCCGGTTACTTCGATGGTGGCCAGGGTGCCGGGCTGCGGCAGGTCAGCCGCGTCGCTAACGCCCTCGAATTCAGTGATATAGACTTTCCCATCGATATCGGGAGCCATGCCCTCGAGGCGCGCTTCCCAGATGAGGTCGGTGTCCTTGGACGGCCCTTCCAGCATCACCTCAAGCCTCTGGTGCAATTTTGCCCGCAGCTTGCGCTTGACGATGCCTTTTTGCAGCTTCATCAGCGCGTTCTTGCGCTCGGCAATCGTTCCTGCGTCGACCTTGTTCTCGTGGCTGAAGCTTTTCGCGGCATCTTCATCCGAATACTCGAAGACTCCCATCCAGTCGAATTCGGCGGCAGTCACGAAATCGCAGAGTTCCTGGAAATCCCGCTCCGTCTCGCCGGGGAAGCCCACGATGAACGAGGTACGGATGGAAACGCCCGGAATCGTCGCGCGGATTTTTTCGAGCGTTTTCAGAAACGCGCCGGCGTGGGAGCCGCGCTTCATCTTCGCCAGGACGCTGCGGCTGGCGTGCTGCAGAGGGATGTCCATGTACTTGGCGAGCCGCGGGTGCGCGGCGATGGTGTCCAGCAGGCGCGGCGTGATGCGGTTGGGGTAGCAATAGAGAAATCGGACCCAGTGCAGGTCTTCCACCTGCGCCAGGCGCTCCAGCAGCAGCGGCAGGCCGTCGCGCAGGCCGAGGTCCTCGCCGTAGTAGGTGGTGTCCTGCCCGATGAGCGAAATCTCGCGCACGCCCGCCGCCGCGAGGTTCTCCGCTTCGCGCACCACGGACTCAAAGCGGCGGCTGCGGAATTTTCCGCGCAGTTGCGGGATCACGCAGAACGTGCAGGGATGGTCGCAGCCCTCGTTGATCTTAATGTAAGCCGTGTGCCGCGGCGTCGACAGGATGCGCGGGGAAAGATCATGGTAGAGATACGTAGGTGCCTGGTCCGTAGTTGCCGCATGCGCGTCCAGCTCGCCTTCGCACGCCGCCAGGATCTGCTCGACTTCGCCCGTGCCAATTACCGCGTCCACTTCGGGAATCTGCTCGCGGATTTCGTTGCGATAGCGTTCGACCATGCAGCCGGCGACGATCAGCTTTTGCGCTCGGCCGAACTTCTTGTACTCGGCCATTTCCAGGATCGAGTTCACCGACTCCTGCTGCGCGGGCGCGATGAAGCTGCACGTGTTGACCACGAGGAC
>JBEKTG010000458.1:0-3178 GCA_049516275.1 Candidatus Acidiferrales bacterium | reverse complement strand
ATGCGATGAAGGGTGATGTAAGAGGGTGTATCCGTTCCCGGGAACGCCAATCTCCCGATTGGCGCCTTTTCTTGGGGTTTGAAGTAGCCCCGGCAGCGTTCAAACCCACGGGTGCCTCCCCTTTCTGGGGGTGCCGGTCGCGGAAGCGGCGCGAAGCCGTGCCCCGCCGTTGCCGGTTTTGCAAGGGGTCGGTCTTTCCCTTGTTTTCGAGGTCATCCTGAACGAAGTGAAGGATCTCTCTTCGCGCGAAAAAGCACACGCACCGCGCGACTGTCAGTGGCCTCGGAAATTTGGCTTTCGTTTTTCGAAGAAGGCGGCCAGGCCTTCGGCGCAATCGTCGGTGAGGAAGCAATGGGTCTGGAGGCGGATTTCTTCGTCGAGGGCGTCTTCTAGTTCCTTATGGTGCTCGCCGATCATGGTGCGCTTCACGTCGCGGTAGACGATCGGGGGGCCGGCGGCGAGGCTCTGGCCCAGCTTGGCGGCTTCTTCTTCGAACTGGTCCGACGGGAAGATGCCGTACAGAATGCCGATGCGCAGGGCCTCCTGCGCGGAGAGGCGCTCGGCAGTGTAGAAGAGTTCCGAGGCGCGCGACAAACCTACCAGGCGCGGCAGAAAGAACGTGGCGCCAAAATCCGGATAGAGGCCTACCTGCGCGAAGGACTGCGAGAAGGTAGCCTGCTCAGAGGCGATACGGAGATCGCAGGCGAGCGCAATGCTCATGCCCGCCCCGGCTGCCGGACCGTTTACGGCGGCCACGACCAGCTTGGGCATGGTAGCGATGGCAAGGCAAATTTCCTTGCCAGCGACCAGCATAGCCTGAAGTTCCCCCACGGCGCGGCGATTGCGCGCGTCGCGTATGCGGTCGAGGTCGCCACCGGCGCAGAAGCCGCGCCCGGCACCGGTGAGGACAATGACGCGCACGGCCTTGTCTTCGGCGGCGTGAAGCAGGGAATGAACGAGCGACCGGCAGGTCTCGACATCGAGGGCATTGAGCTTTTCCGGGCGGTTGAGGCGGATGGTCATCACGCCGCCGGAGCGCTCCTCCAGCACGGTGGAGGATGAAGCCCGCTGTTGAGTAGCGCTCATAACGAGTCGAATTTCCCCGGCGATTAGTCCTTCAGGCTTTTCAGCAACTCGGCCAGTTTCTTGAAATAGCGCATGGTGACGCCGCCGTTAGCCTCCGAAGTGGAGGGCAGGACGAACACCTGGGCGCCGTAGAGGGTGTCTTTCTGCAGGCCCAGCTTGCACGGACGGCCGGCAAATTTCTCGTAGACGATCTTGCCGTTGAAGGCGATAACCCGGGGCCTGTGCTCTTCGAGCTTCTGCGCGAGCAAGACGCGGCCTTCGGCGAACTCCTGGCGCTCGATTTCTTCGACGGTCCGGGTGGGGCGTTTGACGAGGTCGGTCATGCCGATGCCGAATTCGAGCATCCGGCGGTCGTCTTCATAGCTGAGCGGCTCGGGGATTACGCCGGATTCGTAAAGGATGGACCAGAAGAGGTTGGTGCGGCCGGCATAGTAATGCCCGACGCGGGCCGAGCGGTCGCCCGGGTTGGGGCCGACCAGGATCATCTTCATACCCTTGCGGAGATAGTCAGGGAGTGTTCGCATAGAATCGCGGTTCGCTTATCCAGACAGCAGGACTTGCCTTTCGGGTGATTCTCCCAGCGAATAAGGGCCAGTTGCAGCAACTACCTCTGATTGAGGAACATGGACACCGGAGCGTTTTACCGCCCGGGTAATGATACTACAGGGAGTCCCGCGATTCCCGGGCGGGTGCGATCTCGGTGCGAAAGTTACATCGTTTCGCCGGCCGTCGCATCCAATCGTTCACGCGCGGGCAGACTTCGATTCTGAGGTTTAGGGACCTGTGCTACCCTCTTCCTATGGAAAAACATTCGATGGGATCGTCCAAAGTGAATCCGCCGGTGCCGCCGCACCCCCTGCCTTCGCAGGTGGTGAAAGACGATGAGCCGTTGCTCGTCGCCGCGGCGAAATCCGGGGATATATCGGCGTTTGAGACGCTGGTGGGCCGCTACGAGCACAAAATCTTCCGCCTGACCCAGAACATCACCCAGAATCGCGAGGACGCCGAGGACGCCATGCAGGAGGCGTTCCTGAAGGCGTACGAGCACCTGGGCGAGTTCCAGGGGAATTCGCGGTTCTATACCTGGCTGGTGCGCATCGCCGTAAACCAGGCGCTGATGAAGCTGCGGAAACGGCGCCCCAATCAGATATCCCTGGATGAAGAGGTGGACACGGGCGAGGATATGGTGCCCCGCGAAGTCGAGGACTGGGGACCGTCTCCTGAAGAGCGCTATGAACAGACGGAACTGGCGCAGATCCTATCGACCGTGGTGGGGGAACTCGAGCCCGGTTTCCGAATCGTTTTCCAGCTGCGGGACATCGAAGAATTGTCCACCGAAGAGACGGCAGAGGCGCTGGGGCTTTCGGTTCCGGCTGTAAAATCGCGCCTGCTGCGGGCCCGGCTCAAATTGCGGCAGAAGCTCAATCGATATTTTCGGCGAGGAGAAAACTCGTGAAGTGCAAAGGACTGCTGTCGGAGCTGGCAGATTACCTCGATGAGATGCTCGATCCGGCGCTTCGCATGGAAATCGAAGAGCACCTCGCCAAGTGCAAGAACTGTCGGGTAGTCGTAAACACCACGAAAAAGACCATCGAGATTTTTTGCAACTCCGAGCCGGTCCCCCTCCCCGCCGATACCCGCCAGCGATTGCACGTAGCCCTTGAGAAGCGCATGAGACGCGTTCAGGCTTAGTTCCCCCGGGAACGCCAATTCCCGATTGGCGGTTTTTACAAGCACCCCGAAAGTCCTAAACTCCGCGCTCGGCCACCGAACGCGCTTTTTCCTCCCACATCGGCACCAGCTTTCCCATGCCTCGCGCGCGCGCCATTTCATAAATTCTGCCTGCCACCACGACGTCTTCGGTGGCTACGCCATTCGATTTGAAAAGGGTAATTTGATCCGCGCTAGAGCGGCCAGGAATCTTCCGCGAGACGATCTCCGCAAGTTCGCGAACGGATTCCCATCGCGATGCGTCGGCGGCGAAGGCCTGGATCAGGTCGCCCGATTCGATTTTGGACTGCTCGCGCGAATCGGCGGCGATCAGGCCGCAGCGGAGAACGGCGTCGGTATCGAGTTCGCGCTTCTGCGCCTG
>JBEKTG010000457.1:0-3196 GCA_049516275.1 Candidatus Acidiferrales bacterium | reverse complement strand
GAAGCCGCTGCGCGATGGTATCGATATGGTATCGTAGGCCGGGGTATGAAACGTTGCTGACCCGCGGCGTCCGCACCATTCACGAGCAAGCGTGGATTACCGCGGCGTTTTTCGTTCTCGGCATTTTTCTCGCTCGCGAAGTGGCCGGACGCATTCTCACCGGCGACCTGGGATTTCTGGAGACGGCCGCCATCGGCCTGGCGGGAGCCGCGGCTACCTTTTCGATTCTGCGAAACTGGCGCCTGGGTTTCTGTTTCTTCAACATCTGGCTGCTGTTCGAGGATTTTGTCCGGAAATACATGGGAAACGGCACGGCGCTTTTCTTCGGCAAGGACGCGCTTGCCGCGCTGATCTATATTTGCCTCTTCTCCGCCGTGTCGCGGCATAAGGAGAGAAGATTCCGGCCGCCGTTTTTGTTGTGGTTCCCCGTGAGTCTTTTCGTCTGGCTGGGCGCGCTGCAGATATTCAATCCTTCGTCGCCCAGTATTTTGTATGGATTGCTGGGGTTCAAGCTGGATTTTTTCTATGTGCCGATGATGTTCGTGGGATACGCGCTGTTGCGCAATCGCGAGGACCTGCAGAAGTTTCTCGTGGGCAATGCGGTTCTGGCGATCGTTATCTCGGCGGTCGGGATGATGCAGGCGGTGCTCGGCAACTCGTTTTTCAATCCTGGCACCCTGGCTCCCGAATTGGTTGATATGGCCAATCTGGAAAAGGTGGCGCCGATTTCAGGGCAGGTGCTGTCGCTGCCGAATTCGGTGTTTGTGAGCCCGGGGCGGTTCGCGCTTTACCTGATGCTTTCGGCGACTTTGAGCATCGGAGCCGTAGGCTACCTGCTGCTTTCCGGAAAGGGCCAGCGCAAGCCGGTATTCGCTTCGATTGGGGCCATCGCCGCCGCGACGCTCTTTAGCGGCTCCCGCACCGCGGTGGTCTACGTGGCGTTCACGGCGCTTGTTCTGACGATGGGGCTGATGTGGGGGGCGTCCTGGCGCTCGCGGATGGTTCACAAGGTGGTGAAAATACTTGGCTGGTCGTCGGCGATCATCGTGGCCGGGGTTTCCCTTGCGGTGATGCTATATCCGGCCGAGGTTGGCTCCCGGGTGAGCTTTTATCTAGAGACGCTGAGCCCGTTCAGCTCGGCGTCGGCGCTGCACTACCGTGGCGTTTCCTACCCGATGGAGAATCTCGCGACGGCGTTTCAGGATCCCAACTGGATGCTGGGCAATGGGATCGGCACCGCGTCGCTGGGGCTGCAGTATGTGGCGAAGTTGCTGCATTCTTCCTACCGCGGCATATGGACCGAATCCGGCTGGGGCGAGCTTATTCTGGAGATGGGGATCCTGGCGCCGGTGCTGTGGATTTTCTGGTCGGGGTGCCTGCTCTATACCTGCTGGAATATTGCGCGGAGGCTCCGGCAGACGCCCTTTTTCCCGATCGCTTTTGCGATCACGTGGTTTGCGTTCATGCTGCTGATCCCGCTCACTTTTGGAGGAACGTCGGCGTACCAGAATTACATCAACAACGCTTTCTTGTGGCTGCTGGTGGGAATGCTGTTCCGGCTGCCGGAAATCGCGGCCACACCGGACGACACGGCGCAGGCTGCTCCGGCGCGGCGGCGCTTTGGCGGCTTGCGATTCGGCCGAATGCCGAGGCGAATGCCGCAGCCTCTTCCTCATCACCCTGTAGCATAGATTTCGACGGGAATTTCGGCGGCGTTTCCGTTACTTCTCACTCCTGCTTCTTTTTTTCGCGGACGGTTGCATCGAACTGCCCGCGGGCCAGTCGCACGGCGATTTCATTCCCGATTTCCACTTGATCCGGAGAGCGCAAGACGCGGCCGGAGGCGTCGTAGACGATGGCGTAGCCGCGTTCGAGGATCTGGAAGGGGCTGCGTTCGTTGAGCTGCAGCGCCGCTGATTCCAGCTTTCTCCTCCGGGCAATCAGCAGGCGGTCCATGCGGCTGAGCAATTCGGCGGAGCGCTGCTCGCACACGCGCCGAAGCCTGCCGACGCGCGACCGCAAATCGAGCGCCGCAAAGCGGACATGAGCGGCGGTGAAGCGGCGGCGTTTTTGAGTCATCAGGCGCTCGAGACCCGTCCGCAGAGCGCCTTGGTGGGCTTCGATTCGCCGCCGCAGAACCGCGGCACGGGCGCGAAGGTCGAAGGAAGATATCCGCGCGCTCGCTCGCGCGAGCCGCTGGTGCGCGGTGGCTAGGCGCAGGCGAAGACCCGTGGCGAGGGAGGAGGAGAGTTCGTCGATCTGCTGGCGGTGGCTGCGCAGGCGAAGGTCCATCTGGCGGAAGCCGCGGTGGGTCTGGAGATCGCGCACGCGATGCCGCTTTTGCGACAGCAGGTAACGCGCGTGGTGGACGAGCTGGCGCTGGTAGTCGGCGATGTGCCGCTCGAATTCCTGGCGGGAGCGCAGAACGATTTCGGCCGCAGCCGAGGGCGTGGGAGCGCGCATATCGGCTACGAAATCGGCGATGGTGAAGTCGGTTTCGTGGCCGACGCCGGTAATTACGGGGATGGCGGACGCGGCGATGGCTCGCGCCACCACCTCTTCGTTGAAGGCCCACAGATCTTCGAGCGAGCCGCCTCCCCGGGCCACGATTAGCACGTCCGCGAACTTCACTCGATTGAAATAACGCAAGGCGGCGGCGACCTCGCCGGCCGCGGCGTCTCCCTGGACTTTCACCGGGTAAAGCTGCACGTGGACATTGGCGAAGCGGCGCTTCAGCACGCGCAGGATGTCGCGAATCGCCGCGCCGCCCGGCGACGTGATCACGCCGATGCAGCGGGGAAGGACTGGGAGAGGTTTCTTGCGCTCCTCTTCGAACAAGCCTTCTGCCTGAAGCTGTTTCTTCAGCTGCTCGAAAGCCAACTGCAGCGCGCCGAGGCCGACCGGCTCGATGTGGGTCACGTACACCTGGTATTCGCCGCGCGGCTCGTAAACGCCCAGCGAGCCACGCAGGGTGATGTGCAGGCCGTCTTCGGGGCGGAATTTGAGCAGGCGAGCCTGATCGCGAAAGCAGACGCAGCGGATCTGCGAGCGGGCGTCCTTGAGCGTGAAGTAGAGGTGGCCGGATTGCGCCGGGCGGCAGTTCGATACCTCGCCCTCGATCCAGACGTCGCGGAAGGCCCCTTCGAGAAGGGCGCCGATCTGCTCGGTGAGTTCGCTGACTTTCCATACGCGCCGC
>JBEKTG010000456.1:0-3205 GCA_049516275.1 Candidatus Acidiferrales bacterium | reverse complement strand
CTCGGTATTTTCTCGAAGACCATATCGATAATCTGGTCGGGCGCCAGTCCCGCAGGCGCTCCCGTGCGGCCGAAAATGGAATAATCCCATTGGACCTTCACCGGAGGCACCCACTGCGGTTCGCGGTGCTGGTTTGCGTATTCGACCACGGTGCCGAGACCTGCGTTACGCAAGTTGTCATCGGTTGCTCCCAGGATCCACACTCCCGGCTGATTCATTTCCACCACTGCGTCCACGCGTTCCCCCGGCCCCAGAGTTAATGCTTCCGCCAACTGCGGTGACGGTACCGAATTGCCATCGAGCGCAAACACTTGAAAGCGGTGGCCCGGCAGAGCAATTCGCTTGTTTTCGATCGCGCTTGCATTCAGAAAGTGCATGAGAACGCGATCACCTTGCTTTACACGGATCGGCTCGCCTGCGCCAAGCGCTTTGTCGTTGATCGAGTACATCATCGACGTTACTTCCAGCCCGTTCGGGCGCGTATCCATCACCGCCGGCTTTTCCGGCTTCGGCCCCTGGTCCTCCTGCTCGTCGGTATCCATTGCTTCGCTGGAAAAGAAAGGCTCCCAGTCGCGCAGGGCGAGAAAGAGTTCCTGATCGTAGCGCCCGGGATCGTTTCCGGAGTCGACCATCAGGAATCCGAATTGGCCGGTGTAGGTTCCCCGGTGCAGATCGGCGCCCGCCATGGCGTGCGAGTGATACCAGCGCGTGCCTGCGGGCTTCGGCGTGAACTGGTAACGTCGCCGCCCGTTCGCCGGCACCGGCGGCGTGCCCTCCTCTTCGGCGCCGTCCACCTCTGCCGGAACGAAGAGCCCGTGCCAGTGGACGAATTCCGGCGAATCGGTATCGTTGATCACGTCCACCGTCACCGGCACGCCTTCTTTCATGCGCAGCAGCGGGCCAGGGCAGGTGCCGTTATAACCGATGGTGCTGATGATGTGATTCGGCGCAAGCTCCAGGGCCACCGGCGCAATCTGCAGGGTAAAATCCGCCTTGGTCGTTTCCGCTGGCGCGGAACTCCCCTGCATCGGCATGCCCGACTGCATTTGCGCGGGCAGGAGTTTAGCCGCGCCTGCTCCGACGGCGGCTGCTCCACCCAGTTTGATGAAATCCCTTCGCTTCACATCGTCCTCGCCAACGCGCTCATCACAAGCGCAAATCCTCTCACGCCCCTGCTCGTCGTACAACCTCCTCGATGCAACAAGCTTCGGCGCTCCTGCATCTCTTCTGTTTTGGCGCGAAGAGAGTTCTGTATTCCTTGCTGCCAGGCGGCGCGACCGTTTCCGTCCTGCTGGAGATGGGACCGGCGTTCTGATACTCTTCCCCGGTATTGAGGTATGAATGAGGCTCCTGTCCGGCATTCCGGTGGTGCTTCTCCTCGTAGTGAGCGGTATCGGTCTGTTCGCCCTCCAATCGCATGCTTTCCAATACGGAGAATGGGGCGGTTACGGCGTAAACCCCTACCAGGCCCACGAAAAAGCGGAATTTTCCTGGTCGCGCCTGCGCTACAACTCGCGGATGAGCCATTTCGGCGCGTTCTCCGGCTACGGTTACGGAAGCTGGTCGCGGGACTACCCCAAGGCCGATCGCCAGTTTCTTCTCGCCATGAAGCGGCTCACGCGCATTCAGGGGCGTTCCACCGAGCAGGTGGTGGATCTCGATAGCGACGATATTTTCAACTATCCCTGGGTGTATGCCGTGCAGGTGCAAACCTGGACGTTCAGCGATGCGGAAGCCAAGAAGCTGCGGGAATATCTGCTCAAGGGCGGCTTCCTGATGGTGGACGATTTTCACGGCACCGAGGATTGGGAACAGTTCATGGAAGGCATGCGCATGGTTTTTCCGGATCGCGCCGTCGAAGACCTCCAAAACAAGGATGAGCTGTTCCACACGCTCTACGATCTAGACAACCGCTTCCAGGTTCCCGGCGAGCAGTATGTGAACACCGGCCGGACCTATGAAAAGGACGGCTACGTGCCTAAGTGGCGGGCCATTCGCGACGACCGCGGGCGTGTGATGGTGGCCATCTGCCACAACATGCATCTGGGCGACGCCTGGGAATGGGCGGACGATCCGGCGTATCCCGAAAATTTTGCGTCGATGGCTTTCCGGATCGGGCTCGACTACATCATCTACGGAATGACGCACTGACCGCAGGCAGCATCCGGGACTCGGACCGCGCACGGCGAAACAGTTCTCGTCCGTGGCCTCCGAACTGAAGTGATTACGCGCATTTGAATTTGGTTCGCCAGGCGAGGATGGAACGGTCTGCGAATGTTTGAATTTCTATTCAAGTATCCGGCGTCGATTTTTTCGAAGGGCGAGTTCGTCCTTCTGGGGGGCTGGCCGAAGTGGTTTCTGCTTTTGCTGGTGCTGGCGACGGCGGTCGGGCTGGCGGTTCTGATCCGCGCGCGGCTGCCCAAAGCCGCGGCGCCGATTCGCAACTGGCGCGCCGGGATCATCTGGTTCCTGGAATTTTTTCTAGCTACCGTGGTGCTTGTTCTGCTGTGGCAGCCGGCCATTACCGTGGCCGAGTTGAAGCCGCAGCAGAACATTATCGCCGTGCTCGTCGACGATTCGCGCAGCATGGCTATCGCGGACCAGGGCGCGCCGCGCGAAACGCAAGCCGCCAAGGCCCTTCAGGACGGCACGCTCGCGGAGCTCCAGAAAAAATTCCAGACGCGCCTCTACCGGCTCGATACTCATCTCACGCGCATCGCCGATTCCAAGGAATTGCAGGCCGCGCCTGCGGCGCCCGCGACACGCATCAATGACGGTCTAAAGCAGCTGGCCTCGGAAACCGCCGACCTGCCCGTCGGCGCGGTGGTGCTCCTTAGCGACGGTTCGGACAATACCGGCGGCATCGACGCCGACACGATTTCCGCCCTGCGTAACCGGCGCATCCCGGTTCACACCGTAGGCTTCGGCCTGGAACAGACTCCCAACGACGTGGAGATCAACGACGCCGTCGTGGCTCCGCGGGCACTTGCGGATTCGCGGCTTTCCGCGCGCGTGAGTTTCCATCAGCGCGGCTTTGCGGGGCGCAAATCTACGCTCAGCGTCCGCGACGGGGACAAGGTTCTTGCTGCGCGCGAGGTTGTGTTCGCTTCGGATGACAAGATTCAGACCGAAGACCTGTTGTTCAATGCAGGCTCTGCCGGTGCAAAGACGCTGCAATTTTCCCTCGAGCCTTTGCAGGGCGAAC
>JBEKTG010000455.1:0-3208 GCA_049516275.1 Candidatus Acidiferrales bacterium | reverse complement strand
CTTAGCTGTAGCCAGTCCGCAGGACTGGGTCTCTCTATTTGCGTTCCTGCTGACCGCCGTGCTGGGATGCCGAATCAGCACGAGCGAGCGAAACCACGCTAAGGAAGCTGTCCTAAGGCGTGTCGAGGTGGAGAGACTGTACACCCTGAGCAGCAGGCTGTTGGGTGCGAAAGACTCTGTTGACGTGATTGATGCGATTCCCAAGCATATTGCAGCATCGTTTGGGCTTGAATCCGCGGCGCTTTATTTTTCCGCTACGCAGAGGACATTTTGTTCGGAGACCGATTTGCCGCCGGGAGAGATGCAACACCTGAAGGCGGTAGCGTCGCTCGGCCATCTGCAGGTGGCCGCTGGCCGCAACCTTTCTTTCGCTCCCATTCGTCTAGGAGAATCTGTCGCAGGAAGCATCGCGCTCTGCGGCACGGCTCCCGCCGGTGAGACGCTCGAGGCGGTGGCGGCCATCGTCGGCCTGGCCATCGAAAGGGCCACCGCCATCCAAAATATCGCCAAGATCGAAGCGGCCCGCGAAAGTGAACGCTTGAAATCGGTGTTGCTGGATGCCATCACACATGACTTCCGGACTCCGCTTACTTCCATCAAGGTATCGGCGACAGGTCTGCTGGACGATTTGGAATTCGACCGAGAGCAACGGAAAGAGCTTCTGACAATTATTGACGAGGAGTGCGACCGAATTAATCACCTGGTAGGAGAGGCGTCGGAAATGGCCCGGCTGGAATCGCACGAGGCGAATCTCGAATTGGGGGCACATCCGGTCGGAGAATTCATTTCGTCGGCGATCGAGGACTGCACGGATGTTACCCCCGTCAGAGATATCCATTTGGATGTTAAGCACCAGGATTCGCGGCTCCTGGTGGATTTATCGCTGGCGAAGAAGGTGTTGGTTCATCTCGTGACCAATGCCCACCTGTACTCCTCTCCAGGACAGCCCATTACGATCGCGACACAACAGCAAGGCGGATTCATTACCATCAGCGTTGCAGACAAGGGGCCCGGGATCGAAAACACGGAGATCGACCACATCTTCGAGAAGTTCTATCGCGGAAAAAACCAAAGATATCGCGTGAAGGGTACTGGCATGGGCCTGCCAATCGCCAAGGCTATTGTGGAGACACACGGCGGAACCATAGGCGCCGTGAGCCGCTTGGGCCAGGGTTCCGTCTTCTCATTCAGCTTGCCAATAGAACAGTAATGTAATCCGCACTAGGGGCGGGACCAGATGCTTTCTTTCCTTGCGGCTGCTTGCACCCGGCCGTTGTTCACGAAGCTGAGAAACCTCCGCGCCAGCTCGACGATACGGTCCGCCTGGCGGAGCCGAATGGCTTCTTTAGGAATCAGTTCCCGGCCGACTCCAAGAGCCGTGGCACCAGAAAGAATAAAATTGAGCGCAGTCAACTGGTTCACGCCTCCCGCAGCAATCAGCGGCACGTGAGGCAGCGGGGCTTTAATCGACCTGATGTAGCTGTCGCCCCCGACGGCCGCGCACGGGACCACCTTCACAAAGTCTGAGCCGGCTCCCCAGGCCGCGATTACCTCGCTCGGCGTGAGAACCCCGGGAAAAACCACGATGCGTTCCTTCACTGCGAACTCAACGACGTTCAGGACGAGTCCGTCCGTCGTGAGAAATTGGGCTCCGGCATCCACGCACCGGCGGGCCGTTTCGATGTCGAGGATGCTCCCCGCCCCGACCGTCATTTCCGGATTGGTTTTAACCAGATTGGATATCACTTCCAGCGCGCCTGGAACCGTCATCGTGATTTCCACGATGGGAATGCCGCCGCGAGTGACGGATTCCGCGGCGAAGCGTGCATCCTCCGCCGAAGAGACACGAACAGCCGGAATGATGCCGATTTCCTCGATACGCGCGTGGACTTCTGCCTTTTTCATTCGACTCCTTGCTGGACTCCCGGGGCTTTCTGGGAAGCCACATAAACTGATCGCGGTTCGGTCAGGATCGTAATCACCTATAACTCCCCGGCCTTCGTCTCTTAGTCCGGTTTCGACAGAAAAACGCGTTCGTACGAAAGATATTTCAAGGCGGCGTCAAGCACCTTGGGACTGTCGGGAAACAACACCCAGGAGTGTTGATCTGCCTCGTAGTAGACGGGTGGCAGCAAGAGAGTCCCGTCGGATAAGACGTTCACAACCGTAACCGACGCCTGGTCCCACCGCGGCCCGTAAATCCGTGATGTAGGAGCAGTCGCTTGCAGGGCACTCGCCATTTGACCATAGACTTCGTTAGGAGGCAGAGACCCCTGACCAATCGAATTCGACTTCGACCAGATCACCAAATACCGCGGCTTATCTCCGGACATCACCGAGCCGTTCAAACACAGGCCCGGGTATTTTTTCTGACCCCTGTTCTCCCACCATTTTTTCTGCGCCGGATCCAGTCCGGTGCGAAGACCCGGTGTTCCGGAGTCTGCCCGCAAGACCTGGAAAAACGCTTTGCAGGGCGCCTGATCCTGCGCGAACAACGGCATCGCCTCGAGTGTCGTCAAGGCAACGACGAGGAAAAGTTTCACGGCAAGCCTCGCTTTCACATGACCTCGAAATTAAGTTCCTGCCACTTCATGGCAGTTTCGCGAGATCCCAGCGCCACGTTTTGTCATCGACTTTTTGACCGAAGATTCCCACAAGAGACGATTTCCCCAGTACGTGGCCATCTATGGCCTTCAAAAGGTCCGCACGAGTGGAACCTGCAGGCAAGTCAACCTTTGCATCGAGAGCGTACAACTCGAAAACATAGTGATGCGGCCTGGCACCCACCGGAGGGCACGGGGGCTGGTATCCATTCGCGCCGCGAACGCTCTTGCCCTGCTGAATCCCATCGGGAGAAGTATCGGGTTGAACGCCAGGAGATAACTCCGCCGAGCCAGCAGGAATATTCCAAAGGATCCAATGCGTTACATCCATTGCTCCCTTGGCAGGCGCTGTGTCCGGATCATGGAAAATCAGAGCAAAGCTCATCGTGCCGGAGGGCGCACCTGTCCATTGCACACGGGGTGACAAACTGTCGGGAACACCACATGTATATTGAACCGGAATCCAGTCCTCGTCGTAGTACACCGAGGTCATCTCGAACGCCGGAGGCGCCGTGGTGGCGGCCTGCTGGGCCGCAGATAGTTGTTGCGCCGCGGCCTTCTGCGCCCCGGTCATCAGCGACATCAGGACCATGAGCACATTCAGC
>JBEKTG010000454.1:0-3236 GCA_049516275.1 Candidatus Acidiferrales bacterium | reverse complement strand
GCGCGCCGCGGGAGCCGTCAATGTGAGTAGTGACGATATCGGCGGCGTGGTCACCAGCTCGCAGGGGCCGGAGGCCGGAGTGTGGGTTATCGCCGAGACCACCGACCTGCCGACGAAGTACGTCAAGATTGTCGTCACCGACGACCACGGCCGGTACCTCGTGCCTGAGTTGCCAAAGGCGAATTACAAGGTGTGGGTGCGCGGATACGGACTAGTGGATTCCTCTCCGGTGCAGGCTGCGCCGGGCAAGGACGTGGATTTGACGGCGACAATCGCCCCAGACGCTCGCACCGCAGCAAACTACTATCCTGCTTCTTACTGGTATTCGCTTCTTAAGCTTCCGGCAAAAACCGATTTCCCCGGCACGGGTCCGACCGGCAATGGCATCTCGCCGTCGGTGAAGAGCCAGGACCAGTGGATCGACCAACTGAAAGTGAACAACTGCGAATCCTGCCATCAGATTGGCGACAAGGCTACGCGCGAACTCGAGCCGGCCCTCGGCCATTTCGATTCGTCGGTGGCGGCATGGAGCCGGCGGATATCTTCGGCGCAAGTGGGCTCGCAAATGACCGCCGGGATCACGCGCATCGGACGCGAGGGTGCGCTTGGCATGTATGCCGATTGGACAGACCGCATCGCGGCCGGCGAGTATCCCCAGCAAGCCCCGCCACGCCCGCAGGGCGTCGAGCGGAACATCGTGATCACCGAGTGGGACTGGGGAAACGGGAAGGAATATTTCCACGACGAGATTGCCACCGACCGCCGCAACCCATCTATGAATGCGAACGGGCCGATTTATGGCGTTCATGAGGTCAGCACCGATTTCATCAGCGTCGTCGACCCGAGGAAGCACACGGCCGCGGAAATCCCCGTGCCGGTGCGCGATGCCGACACGCCGTACGCGGCGTCGCAGGACATATCGGACCCTTCGCCATACTGGGGCGACGAGAAAATCTGGAGCAGCAAGGCCAACGTCCACAGCTTGATGATGGACGCGAAAGGCCGCATCTGGTCGGCGGCAGTCGTGCGCGCGCCCGAGAAGAATCCGACCTTCTGCAAGCTGGGCGGCGACAATCCCTCCGCAAAACTTTTCCCTCTGGAAACGAGCGCTCGCCAGGCCAACGTGTACGATCCAAAAACCGGAAAGTTTGAAATGATCGACACGTGCTTCGCAACGCTGCACCTGATGTTCGCCGAAGACACCAACAGCACGCTATGGTTTTCCGGCGGCCGCGACGTTGTGGGCTGGCTCAATACGAAAACCTGGGATGAAACGCACGACGCCGACAAATCCCAGGGCTGGACGGCTCTGGTGCTCGATACGAACGGCAACGGCAAGCGCGACGACTACACGGAGCCCGACCAGCCGCTCGATCCCACCAAGGACAAGCGCATCCACGGCAACTTCTACAGCGTGAATCCAAGCCCGCTCGATGGATCGATCTGGGGAACTGTGATCGGAGTACCGGGCGCGATTGTGCGCCTGAATCTGGGATCAAATCCGCCGGCCACCACGCTTGCGGAAATCTACGAATTGCCCTGGAACAATCCGAAGGCCGCCGTGCATGGATTCGGCCTGCGCGGCATGGATATCGACCGCAACGGAGTGGTGTGGACGGTGCTCACCAGCGGACACTTCGCAAGCTTCGACCGCCGCAAATGCAAAGGCCCGCTGAACGGCCCCACCGCCACGGGCCAGCAGTGCCCGGAAGGCTGGACGATGTATCCCTTTCCCGGCCCGTCGTTCAAAGGCACGGAATCGGGAAGCTCGGATGCGAACTACTACGACTGGGTCGACCAGTTCGATACCTTCGGCCTCGGCAAGAATATTCCCATTGCCACCGGCAATTTGTCGGATTCCCTTCTCGCGCTCGTGCCTGCCAGCGGCAAGTTTGTGACGCTGCGCGTTCCCTACCCGATGGGCTTTTTCGCGAAGAGCCTCGATGGGCGCGTGGACGATCCGAACGTCGGATGGAAGGGCCGGGGATTGTATTCCACCTACGCCACGCGCGCACCGCAGCATATGGAAGGCGGGAAGGGCACCACGAGCAAGGTCGTAAAATTCCAGCTGCGGCCGGACCCACTAGCGAGATAGCACGATCGCAAGGCAGCGGGGCGCATAGCCGCATTTGCCGGATACGGCCCGGTGGCTCAGTTACGAAAAACCACTTTTACTTGCTCGCGTGCTCGGAACTCTTGGCCGTCACGTGAAAGTAGCCGACCTTGTTATTCGACGGCGTGCCGTACCACATATTCCCCTGCGGATCGCGAAAGAATTCGCGGATGGTATTCTCCGGGTGCGGGAACGGAAAAAGGGTGATCTTGCCCGTTTCGTGATCGAGGCGCCCGAGCACGTCCTGGTCGAACGAGGAATACCAGACGTTGTCTTCCGCATCGATCCCCATTGCATAAGGACTCGGGCTGAAGCCCGGCAACACGTATTCCTTGAACGCCTCCGTCTTGGGATCGAAACGATCGATGATCCCCGCCGTGTACTCGCCCACCCACACGATTCCCTTCGAATCGATCGCCAGGCGGCGCGGGTATGGATGCTCGAGTTTCTTGCTGTTGGGCGGCGTGTAGTAAGTCACTTTCAGCGTTTTCCAGTCCACCTTGCCGATCTGGTTCGTGCTCTGCTTGGTGAACCACATGTTGCCGTCGGCACCCGGCTCGATCCCATAGGCCTGCAGCGGGACGTCAAAGAAATGCGTGAACTTTCTGGTCTCGGGATCGAAACGCGTCAGCGGGCTTCCCGTGGCCCACACGTTCCCTCCGGGATCCACGCGGCAGGTATGTTTTTCCCCGCCTGATTCCGTGCGCTCTTTTCCGGGAAGATACGGGTCCTGATATTCGGTGATCGTCTTGGTATTGGGGTCCCATCTTCCGATCTCGTTCGATCCCTGCTGGCAAAGCCAGACCGATCCGTCGGGAGCCGGAATAGCGGAATGAATGGCCGCGGTCCCCTGCGTCGGCACGCGATACGTTTCGGTCTGTCCGGTCTTGGGATCGAGCCGCGTGATGCTGTTGTTCGTGCCGAAATTCGGGATCCACAAGCTTCCGTCCTTGGCGGGTGCGGCGCTGAAGGGCATCTGGCTCGGAGTAGGCATATCGTATTCCACAAACACGATGCTCGCGGCCTCACTGCCGAACTGGATCAGCGTATCCTTATATCCGGGCATCGCGGCGGGAGACTTCGGAAGTGTCGCTTCGGGGCCGAACGAACTCGCCAGCCACGC
>JBEKTG010000453.1:0-3247 GCA_049516275.1 Candidatus Acidiferrales bacterium | reverse complement strand
GAAGGACGGGCATCGCTTCATCCTGCCGGCGCGGGAGACTATCGAATGGCAGTATGAAAACGCGAACCACCAGATCGGGGACCAGCAACGCCAGCGGCGCTCCGCTAAGAGGAACCCGATTGAAGACGGCGCGGAGCGCGGAGCGGACCGCGTCGGGCTGAGTGACGTTCGTCTCAACCGGCGAGGCCATCACGGAACCTACCTGCAGGGGTTCGATCGCGCAGGCGTCGACGTAACCATGGGATTTTCCCCAGTGCGCGGCGGCCACGTGATCGGAGGCTATTTCGACCACCATGGGCGGGTGAGGCATGACGTTGAGCCACTGGTCCAGGCGGCGAACCAAACCCACCTGAAAAAAACGGCTTTCAAGCGTGGGCACCTTGGCGGTGAGGCTATTCAAGGAACGTCACCTTATTGATTTCCCGCAGCGTCGTGATGCCCGCACGGACTTTGCGCAGGCCGGACTCGCGAAGAAACGACATGCCCTCTTCCCTCGCGGCTCGCTTGATCTCGGAAGTGGGGCGGCGGCTGATGATCATTTCGCGGATGCGGTCGGAGAGGTCGAGCAGCTCGCTGATAGCTGACCTGCCGCGATAACCGCTGCCCGAGCACTCAAGGCAACCAGGACCCTCGTAGAAAGGAATCTTGCCCCACTCAGCGGGGTCGAGTCCGGACTCTTTGAGAACCTCGGGGGCATAGCTCACCTTGCGCTTGCAGCTCTCGCAAATCACCCGGACCAGGCGCTGGGCCATGATGCAATTGAGCGCGGAGACGAAGTTATAAGGCTCGACGCCCATATTGATGAACCGGCCAATCACGTCCGTACAATTATTCGCGTGGACGGTGGTGAACACCAGGTGGCCGGTGAGCGCAGAATTGATGGCGATCTGCGCGGTTTCCTGGTCGCGAATTTCGCCGACCATGATCTTGTCCGGGTCGTGGCGAAGGATCGACCTTAACCCGCGGGCGAAGGTGAGACCCTTTTTCTCGTTGACGGGAATCTGGGTGATGCCGCGGACCTGGTATTCGACGGGGTCTTCGATGGTGATGATCTTGTCTTCGTCGTTCTTGATTTCGTTGATCGCGGCATACAGGGTGGTCGTCTTGCCGGAGCCGGTGGGTCCGGTGACCAGCACCATGCCGTAGGGTTCGCGGATATAGCGCCGGAACCGCATCATCTCGTCGTGATCCAGGCCCACGACGTCGAGAGTGAGGTTGCGAAACTTCTCGCTGAGGGTTTCCTTGTCGAGGACGCGGAGCACAGCGTCTTCGCCATGTACCGACGGCATGATCGATACGCGGAAATCGACGAAGCGCCCCTTGTAACGGACGCGGAAGCGGCCGTCCTGCGGGATGCGGCGCTCGGCGATGTCGAGTTCGCTCATGACCTTGATGCGGGAAAGAATCGTGGCGTGCCAGTCCTTCGCCAGGGGCTGCATCGCGTATTGCAGCACGCCGTCAATGCGGTACTTCACGACAACTTCGGAATTGCGGGTTTCGATGTGGATGTCACTGGCGCGGCGCTCGAGCGAGGTGAAGATGACCGTATCGACCAGGCGCACGACCGGGCTCACGCCGGTTTCGCGCGTGAGCTTCTCCATCGTGATGTTTTCGTCGGTATCTTCCTCTTCGCCCACCACCTGCAGGGTGAAGCCTTCGGTGGCCTGATCGAGAACGCGCTGGGATTGCTCGGTGCGCTTGAGCAGGTCGCCGATCTGCGAAACGGTCGCGACCCTGATCTGCAATCTCTTACCCAGCAGAAGCGACAGCTCGTCGGTTTGCTGCAGCTGGCTCGGATCGGCCATCGCTACCACGAGCGTGGTTTCGCGCGATTCGAGCGGAACGAAGTTGTAACGGAACATGAGCTCCGCGGGAATGCTGCGAAACAGCTCGGGATCGATGCGCTGCTCCGTCAAGTCGACGAACGGGCAGCGATAGCGCTCGGCCAGGCGCTGGGCGTGTATTCGTTCGGCGGCATCGTCGCGACTGCCCAAAACCGGCGGGTTGTTGGTGGTGATTGCCATTGACTATCCTCCTCCACCCATCTGGAGGGAGAACATGGGGAGATAGAGCGAGATCAAAATGAAGCCTACCACAACGGCCATAACGCCCAAAATCACGATGGGAATCCACGCCAGAGTGCGCTGCAGGCTGGTGCTGACCTCTTCCTCATAGAACTCCGCAACGCTGGTGAGCATCGCGGAAAGCGCGCCCGAGGCCTCGCCGACCTCGATCATCTCGAGGGCGAGTTCGGGAACCAGGCGCGTTTCCGCGAGGCTCTGATGCAAGTTTCGCCCTTCCTTGACGCGATCGGCGGCGGCTTCCACCGAGGTGGACATGAGCCGGCTGTTAATGGCCGCGGCAGAAGTGTGCAGGGCGGCGACCAGCGGCGTACCGCCGGCCAGCAGCGTCGAAAGAGTGCGAACGAACTGAGCGACCTGCGCTTTCAGCCATACCTGGCCGAACACGGGTATGCGCGGCTTGAAGCGGTCTATCGCCAGGGCGCCGCGATCGGATCGCGTCCAGAGAAAAATCGCAATCGCAGCAACGACGACTGCCGCCAGCAGGATCAGGAAGTAGCTGCGCAACGGAGTAGCCACGGAAAGCAGAATGCGGGTGGGAGCAGGCAGCGGAACGCCCAATTGGCCGTAGAGATCCGCAAACTGGGGCATCGCATACGTGACCACGTAAGTAACTACCAGGAAAGCCACCGCAACGAGCACCGCGGGATAGATCAACGCGGTGATCAAGCGGCTGCGGAAGCCGGTGCTGACGCGCAGATACGAAATGTACTGCTCGAGAACGCCGGTGAGATTGCCGCTGCGTTCGCCCGCGGCGATCACGGTCACGTAGACCGGAGGAAACGAACCCTGCGCGGAAAGGGCTTCGGAAAGGAGAGCACCTTCGCGCACGCGCTGGCGGACGTCTCCGAGAATGGGGCGCAGCCGGGGAGATGCGGCGCGTTCGGCGAGCAGGTCGAGCGCCTTCAGGATGGGCAGTCCCGCTTTGACCAGCGTGTTGAACTGCTGGTTGAAAACGAGAAAATCGTCCGGGCGGATGGAGCGATCGTTCCGGCCCTTGGTGAGCTGGGCGATGATATCCAGGTTGGTGCGTACGGAGAAAACGTAGAACCCGCGCTCCGCCAGCTTTTGGCGCGCTTCGCCCTCGGACTGGGCCGATTCAACCTGCTGGAGGATTCGGCCGGAGGGGTCTCCGACTTTGCAAACAAATTCGGCCATAGGTGGCG
>JBEKTG010000452.1:0-3249 GCA_049516275.1 Candidatus Acidiferrales bacterium | reverse complement strand
CCTCGGACTGATCGGGCTCGCGCAATTTCTGCCGAGCCTGCTGTTGTTTCTGGTGTCCGGGCACGTGACGGACCGCGTCAACCGCCGCCAACTGCTCACGATTTGCTATCTGGGATTCGCTACGTGCTCGGCGCTGCTTTTGACGATCACGTTTCGGGCGCCCCGCGCGGTGCTGCCGATCTACGGAGTGGTGGTCCTCAGCGGAGTGGTGCGCGCTTTCAACGGCCCGGTGACGCGCGCGATTCTTCCGCAGTTGATTCCCGAGGAACATTTCGCGAACGCCGTGGCGTGGAGTTCAAGCGCCAATCAGACGGCCAACATACTGGGACCCTCGATAGGGGGCTTCATTTATGCAGCTTCCCGCGGGCCCTCGGCGGTGTATGCCTCGGCGATGCTCGCAGGCGTTTTCGCGGCCTTCGCGACGCTGCGCATCCGTCTCGAATCGAAACCGCGCCCGCGCCAGCCGGTGAACCTTCAGACAGTGCTCGCGGGCATTCATTACATCTGGCGGCAAAAAATCGTCCTCGGCTCGATTTCGCTCGATCTATTCGCCGTGCTGCTCGGTGGAGCGGTGGCCCTGCTTCCCGTCTACGCCCGCGAAATTCTGCACACGGGGCCTTGGGGGCTCGGGCTGCTGCGATGCTCGCCAGGGATCGGCGCCGCCAGCATGGCGCTGTTGCTCGCGCATCGGCCGCTCAAGGGCCGCTCGGGAAGGGCGATGTTGTGGTGCGTCGCAGGATTCGGCGTGTTCACGATCCTGTTCGGGATTTCACGCAATCTGATTCTGTCGATGATCGCGCTGGTGATGGTGGGGGCGACGGACATGGTCAGCGTGATGACGCGCGCGATCCTCGTGCAGATGGCGACTCCGGACGAGATGCGCGGCCGCGTGAACGCGGTCGATATGATCTTTATAGGCGCTTCGAACGAGCTGGGGCAGTTCGAATCAGGGCTCACCGCTGCATGGTTCGGAACCGTTCCTGCCGTGATTCTGGGAGGGATCGGAACGCTTGTCGTCACGGCGCTGTGGGCCTGGGGCTTCCCCGAATTGCGCCACGCCACGCACCCTACCCTGGAAGCGTAGAGCCTTCCGGACGGGAATGCGCTGGCAAGGGGTAAATAATAGCGATACAATCCGCGCCATTATGAACGAGGCGACGAAAGCACGACGCGATTTTCTGAAATTTCTGGCCGCAAGCCCCTATGTTGCCGCGTTGGGAGGCGTCGCCGCGTTTCTGCGGCGAGGCGCGCTGGCACAAAGCGCCCAAGAGGCATCGGACGTCATTACGAAGCCATCCGAGGCGCTCAATGTGTTCGACTTCGAGCAGGTCGCACACCGCAATGTTATGCACGGGCATTGGATGTACATGGCGAGCGGCGTGGATGACGATGGAACGCTGGCCGCGAATCGCGAAGCCTTCAAACATATTGAACTCCGTCCGCGCCGCCTGCACGATGCGACCAAAGTGGACATGCGCGTCAATCTTTTCGGCACCACTTACGATAGCCCAATCTTCACGTGCCCTACAGGCGGTGAAAAATCCTTCCATCCCGAAGGAGAGTTGGCTGTGGCGCGAGCGGCCAAGGCGCGCGGCACGCTGCAGATCCTTTCGACCTCCACATCGACGGGCGTGGAGGACGTGAACAAGGCCCTGGGGCGCCCGGTGTGGTTTCAGCTCTATGCGCCCGACTCCTGGACGGTATGCCAGAAAATCCTGAACCGCGTGCAGGCGGCGGGCTGCACGGTCGTGGCGCTTACGGTCGACAACACCACGGGACGCAACAGTGAAACGTATATGCGGAACCGGGGCGACGTGCGTGTGTGCGCCGAATGCCATACGGTGAAGGGCCAAAACGTCAACACCAGCAGCGGACAAATGATGTATGAAGACATCGACATGACAGGGGTGAAGACCCAGAATCCCGCGATGGACTGGGCGTTCGTCGATCAGCTGCGGAAATTCTGGAAGGGCAAACTTCTCATCAAGGGAATTGATACCCGCGAAGATGCACGATTGGCGGTTGACCACGGCTTCGATGGCATTCTCGTATCGAACCACGGCGGCCGATCCACGGAAACGCTTCGCGCGACCGTGCGGGCGCTTCCCGAAGTGGTCGCCGAAGTGAAGGGTAAGGTTCCCGTGTTCGTCGACGGCGGCTTTCGCAGGGGCACCGACGTTTTCAAGGCTCTCGCGCTGGGCGCCACCGCGGTTGGAATCGGGCGCCCCATGCTGTGGGGCTTGGGAGCTTTCGGCGAGCCCGGCGTGAATCGAGTGCTCGAAATCATGCAGGGCGAGCTGAAGATGGCGATGGGAAATTGCGGCACGCTGACGGTCGCGGAGATTACGCGCGCGTACGTGGCGACGCCGGAATGGAAAAGCTGAGGCAGCGGAGGTTGGGGAGGCAAGGGAGGTAAAGGAGGAAGCCGACACCTTTGCCCTTTCTACCGCTTCGGGCATCCGGATACCTATACCTCCTCTATTTTTTTACCTCCTTCGTCTCTCTTAAATTTTGCTGCCCCTTGCATCACGGCGCTTTGGTCCTCTGCTTCCTTTGTCTCCTCAACCTCCTCTACTTCCCTCTGAAATTTGGCTTGGCTCCCACGCGTAGTACGATGGAGATGCCGATGACACCCGCCGCCGATGGTTCCGCTATCCGCACAGACCACATTGCCCGCCATTACCAGATGGGTTCGGCTCTGGTCCGAGCCGTTGACGACGTGTCGATTTCCATTCGGCTTGGGGAGTTCGTCGCCTTGCTGGGGAGTTCCGGGTCCGGAAAATCCACCCTGCTCAATCTGATTGCGGGACTCGATCGCCCTACTTCCGGCGGCATCTACGCCCACGACCTCAACCTCGCGAACATGAGTTCGCAGGAACTGGCCCGGCACCGCAGCCACACGATTGGGATCGTCTTTCAAGCTTTCAACCTGCTGCCGCGGATGACGCTGGAGGAAAACGTCGAATTGCCGCTGCGACTGGCGGGAGTGGATCGCGCGGAGCGAGGCTCGCGCGTGCGCGAGGCCATCCAGCACGTGAAGCTTGGCGCGCGGCTTACGCACCGCCCGAGCGAACTCTCCGGCGGCGAACAGCAACGGGCCGCTCTGGCGCGCGCACTCGTCAACCGGCCCACGATACTTCTGGCCGACGAGCCCACCGGTAACCTCGATAGCGCGACGGGAGACGAGATCATGAATCTCCTGCGCGAAATCAACGAATCGCTGCGCATGACGATCGTGATGGTGACGCA
>JBEKTG010000451.1:0-3250 GCA_049516275.1 Candidatus Acidiferrales bacterium | reverse complement strand
CAAAGCCACCCCCAGCAGGGCGGGAAACAGAATGTCGAAAGCCCGTTTCATGCCGCCTCCAGAAGCGCCGAAGCAACGCGCCGCTGGGCAGCCGCGAATTCCTCGGACAGTCGGTCATGCGGTCCCGGCGAAAGCGCGATGTCAGCGGTGATGCGGCCGGGCCGGGGGCTCATCACCAGCACCCGGGTGGAGAGATAGGCGCTTTCCATCACACTATGGGTGACGAAGATCACGGTGATATTGTCTTCCCGCGCCAGCGCCAGCAGATCGTCATTCAGTCCGGCGCGGGTGATTTCGTCCAGCGCGGCGAAAGGCTCATCCATCAAGAGCAGTTTGGGCCGCGCCGCCAGGGCGCGGGCGATGGAGACGCGCATCTTCATGCCGCCGGAAAGCTCGCGGGGATAGGCTTTGGCTACGTGTTCGAGGCCTACCAGCTTGAGCAGAGACGCGGTTTTTTCTTGGCGGATTGCTTTGCCGGCGCCTTCCAGCTCGAGGCCCAGGCCTACGTTCTGCTGCACGGGTCGCCAGGGTAGGAGCGTTGCGTCCTGGAAGATGTAGGAGACGGTTTCGCGGGCGTTCCTGGGCGTCATGCCGTCTACCGTTATAGCGCCGGATGTCGGCGCGGTTAGGCCCGAGATTAATTTCAGGACCGTGGATTTGCCGCAGCCCGAGGGGCCGATGAGGCTGACGAATTCGCCCTTGAGGATTGTCAGGTCGATTCCTTCGAGGATCATGGCGGTGTTCGCGTAGCGTTTGCTTACGGAGTGAAATTCGATTTGCGGGGCCGCTAGTGCTTCGGTCATGCGGGCGTCTCGCTTACCGGCAGATACAGGGCGCTGGGGCGTTTCCCGTCGTGAAACACGAGCTGCGTGGAGCGGTGCCAGTCCCAGGAAGTGGCGCGGCAGGAGGGAACGTCTGTTCCCGGATTGCGATCGTAGAGCGGGAAAGCACTGCCGGCAATTTCCAGGCGAACGCAATCGCCGGCCGCGAAAACGCACGAGGTGGGCTCGAGATCGAATTCCCAGAGATGTATTTTGTCTGCTACGTAGCCCGATTCCGCAAATAGCCAGCTGGAGCGCGCTATGCCCATGCAGATGAATTCCGCAGCGCCACCGGGCCTTACGCGAACGAGCTTCGCGGTGAAATCCGTGTGGGCCGAAGAGGTGGAGCAATAGAGACAAACGCGCGGCGTGCCGAAAACGTTGAGCGCCTTATCTAGTGGCTCGGAGGTGTACACGAGGACGTTGTTGCCAAGTTCGAGTGAGGATTGATCGAACTGGCCGGCTTGTGCGTTGGGGCCGGGCGAGAGCACCGGCACTTCCGGGTCGCAGATGAAAATATCGCAGGACTGCTCGGTGCGCGGAGGCGCGGCGGAAAGCTCACCGTCGCCCTTGCGGGAATTGGCCTTCCCGTCGCTGTATAGATAGAAAGGCTGCTTCGCGCGGGCCGGCCACGACTGCGCTTCGCGCCAGCGATTTTCACCTAGAACGAAGTGGCGGATTTTCGGCTCGGCGGCAAATTCGCCGGAATCCTTCAGCCAGTGGTTGAACCAGCGCAGCAGGATGGCGTCGGCATCGATGAGCGCTTCGGAGCCGAAGTCGGAGGCGCCGATGCGGTCTCCCCAGGGAATGTGCAGCCACGGCCCGGCGACCAGGTATTGATGCTCGCGGGCGAAGGGAGTGGCGGCGTGTTCGGTGAGGGCGAGGAAGCCGTCGATGCTGCCGTGTGAAAACATGTCGTACCAGCCGGAGGTATGCAGGGCGGGAACGCGGACCTGATTGACGGTGCGGCTGAGGTCCATGGCGGACCAGTAGTCGCCGGGTTCGTGGTGGTCAAACCAATCGAGAACGTAGCGCGGAACTCGTTCACCCTGAATTGCGGGGTGGTTGCGAAAGGGAAGAACGCCCGTTTGCGACGGGAGATTGGCCCAGGCTTGTTCGAGGCGGTCGCTTGCTTCGCGCAACTTGAGGCGGCGGGCGTCACCCTTAAGCATTTGCAGGCCCCAGCCCAGGATTGTGGCAAAGCGCAGTGCGCCGTGATGGTAAAACCAGCCGTGGTAGAGATCGTGCGCGGTCATGCCCGGCGCGATGCACTGCAAACCCTCAGGATGTTCGGCGGCGGCCAGCAACTGGGTCATGCCGTGATAGGAAAAGCCGTACATTCCGACGCGGCCATTCGATTCGGGAAGCGAACGCAGCCAGGCGATGGTCTCGGCGCCGTCGCAGCCTTCATGGCGGAAGGGATAGAACTCGCCTTCGGAATCGCCGCGGCCGCGCACATCCTGAATCACTACGTTGTAGCCATGGCGCGCGAACCAGGCAGGGTGCGCGTAGACGACGGTGGAGGCGATATCGCGGCCATAGGGCTGGCGCATCAGCAGAGTGGGGCGCGGGCCGGGCTGGGCGGGATAGTAATGGTCGGAAACCAACTCGACGCCGTCGGACAAGCGGCAACGCACGCCTCGTTCGAGGCGCACATTGCCGCCGCAATCGATCGAGGCAGGCGGCGTCATTTTGGCGAAGGCTTCGTGTTCGGATGATGGAAGATCGTTTCCAAAGCGAGAGCGACTTGCGCAGCGGCTTCTTCGATCCAGCGAGCGCCATTCTCGGCCGTGGCTGGGCGCGGGTCGCCGAGCACGCCGCTTTCGGCAATGTCGCGGGTGAGCCAGGCGAAAACTGCCGGGGCATTTTCGGGCCTAAGCAGTTTCGGATTATTGATGTCCGCGATGTAATTCACGGTGTAGGCGGAGCGGTCCACGAGTTCGGGAACCGAGGCAAGCAGATACGCCGTTTCCACCTCGCCGGCGTGGAAGCCGTAGGCGCGCTCCTGCGCGCCGAGTCCTTCGAAGGGAATTCCGCAGGAGCCGTGCAGCGCGAAAGTGCGCAGTCCAAATTCAGCGCGAAGATCGCGGGCCATTACGTCGATGAGGGACGTGTTGCCTCCATGGGTGTTGTAGAGGGCGAGCTTTTTAAATCCGGCGCTGGCGACGCTCGCGCCCAGATCGCGCAGAACGGCCATGAACGTGGAGGCGCTTACGGATAGCGTGCCGGGGAATCCGATGTGTTCGTTGCTCTTGCCGTAATGCACGGGAGGCAGGGCGTAGACCGGCAAATCGGCGGGAAGCTTTTCCAGGGCGCGGCCGAGGACGAGATTGTTGATCAGAGTGTCCGTGGCGAGGGGGAGATGATGGCCGTGCTGCTCGATGGCGGCGGTGGGAAGAATGAGCAGGGTGGATTCGCGCGGAAGGGCG
>JBEKTG010000450.1:0-3264 GCA_049516275.1 Candidatus Acidiferrales bacterium | reverse complement strand
AGGATCAGCAAAGCGGTTTCGCCTATGCGATCACCGACGCAATGCTTCGCGAAGGCTTCACGCCGGCGGACATCGGCAAAATCCTCGGCGGAAACTTCTGCCGCGTCTTTGGCAACGTGATGGAAAACCGCGCCTGATTCGGAGTTAGCCGTAAAAGTCTATCGTGAGGCGCTTTGGATGCGACTAACGAGACCAGCGCTCCTATTGCTTTTAATCGTGAGCGGTTGTTCTAGACACGCGCAGCAGCCACTTTGCCCCAAGCACATTGAACTGCCCTTCTATCCACCTATCGCTGCGGTAGCGCATATAACCGGGACTGTAACCCTCACGCTGACGATTGATGCCGATGGACGCGTAGCAGATGTGAAAGCGGAAACGGCGGGATCTCGAATCTTTGAATCGACCACGATCGCCAATGCTAGACGCTGGACTTTCGCAAAGCCGGTGTCATCGCCAGTCACACAAGCGCTCGTGTATGACTATAAGATTGATGATTCAGTGCCAATGGATGGGCCTACGAAGGTCACTCTAGACCTTCCCCGAGTAACGATCGTGGCGAGCGCTCGGAGTGTGCAAACGAATAGCTCGCCGAAGAAAGACTAAAAATCCTGCGACGATCCAAACGATTTAGCGGAGGCGTTCGAATGGCACCGAAACGCAGTGCGGCCGAGACGAAGGTAACCATCCGGAGGGCGCGGCCGAAGGACGCTCAAGCCTGTGGGGAGATTTGCTACGCAGCGTTCTCCACGATCAACGCGGCGCACGGCTTTCCGTGCGATTTTCCCTCAGCCGAGGCGACGACGGGAGTGCTCGCGATGATGTTCTCCACGCCCGGATTCTACGGCGTGGTGGCGGAAAGCGGTGGCCGGATTGTAGGCAGCAACTGTCTGGACGAGCGCGCGATCATCGCAGGCATCGGACCGATTACGGTGGACCCCGCCGCACAAAATCTGGGCGTGGGTCGGAAGCTGATGGACGCGGTAATGGATCGCGCGAAAGAACGCGGTGCGGCGGGAATGCGCCTGGTACAGGCCGCGTTTCACAACCGCTCGCTCTCGCTCTATGCCAACCTGGGCTTTGATGTCCGCGAGCCCCTCTCCTGCATGCAGGGGCGTCCGCAGAAACGCAGCGTTTCCGGTTGCAAGGTGCGCCCGGCGCAGCCAACCGACTTGGACGTCTGCAACGCACTGGCGCGCCGAGCACACGGATTCGATCGCGGCGTCGATCTGGCGCAATCCATCGAGCAGGGCACCGCCAAGGTGGTCGAGCGCGCTGGCTGCATTACGGGATACACATCGCACCTCGCCTTTTTCGGCCATGCCACGGCGGAGACCAATCTCGACTTGCAGGCCCTGATCGCGTCGGCGGAATCCTTCGGCGGTCCCGGTATTCTGGTGCCGTCGCGGAACAGCGCGCTCTTCCGTTGGTGCCTGGGAAATGGCCTGCGAGTCACCCAGCCGATGACGCTGATGAGCGCCGGCCTCTACAACGAGCCGTCCGGCGCGTGGCTGCCTTCCGTCATGTTTTGAAAAGCGCGGCGCCATGCCGCGCGTTCCCGTGAGCGCCGATTTTTCTCAGGAGACGTTCTTCTTGCGGTACTCGATGGCCTTTAGCTCCGCCGCCACCGCGTCCAGGGAACACTCGATGCAATCGCTTGCAGCGATTGCATTCTACTCAGCGAAATATCTATTCTTCTGCAACCCCGCCGCCACGCGATATACTCTCCGCTGATGCGAACGTTAAAGGCTGGACTCATGTCGAAACGATTTCTTGCAAGCGCTGTGGCGATTCTCTTTATCGGCGCGATGTGCTGCGCCCCTCCTGCTCTCATGGCGCAGGACTCCGCCGCCGTGGCTCTGACCGGCATGGTCAGCTCGCCGCAGGAAGGCGCAATGGAAGGCGTCGTCGTCAACGCCCGGCGCGACGGCGCCAACTTCACCGTGTCCGTGGTAAGCGACGCGCAGGGGAAGTACAGCTTCCCCCGGACGCACCTCTCGCCGGGAAATTACGCCCTCACGATCCGAGCCGTCGGCTACGACCTGATCGGCCCCAAGTCCGTGGAGATCGCCGGGGACAAAGCCGCCACTGCGGACCTCAAGCTCGACAAGACCAAAAATCTCGGCTCGCAGCTCAGTTCCCTCGAGTGGGCCATGAGTATGCCAGGCACCACCGAGCAGAAGGACCGCTTCATCTATCAGACAGGCAACTGCGCCTACTGCCATGCCTGGGAACGCATCATGAAGTCGAAGCATACGCCCGACGAGTTCTTCGAGCTGATCACCCGCATGCAGAAATACTACACGGACGGCACCGCCTCCAGCCGCGACAATCGCGGTCGCGGGCAGCTCGGCACGCCCGACCAGCTTGCCTCTGCCGACCAGAACCCGACGTGGGGCCGCGGGCCCACGGGATACCCCAAGAAGGACCTGGCCGAGTATCTCGCCACGCTCAACCTCAGCGGCGGCAGAACCACCTGGCCTTACGAGTTGAAGACACTCCCGCGCCCGACAGGCAAAGCCACGCGCGTGATCATTACGCAGTACGACATGCCCCGGCCGGACACGGTCTCGCACGATCTCGACCTCGATTCCAAGGGCACCATCTGGTACACCGACGAAAGCCGCATGTTCTTCGGGAAGATGAATCCGCAAACCGGCGCGTTCACAGAGTTCTCTCTGCCGCCCGTGCCGCCGGGAGACCTGCCGGGCGCGCGGGACATTCAAGTGGATCGCGACGATAACCTCTGGTTCCCGCGCCGTGTCGCCAACGCTGCGATCGTGCTGACGAAGTTCAATCCCAAAACAGGGGAAATCAGCACGCTCGATGGAGTAGGCACGCAATTCATGGCCATCGGCCCCGACGGCAAAATCTGGGCGGGACTCACGCGCGTCGACCCGAAAACCATGAAGGTGGAGGCCACCTACAGTTGGGAGAAATCGCCGAACCTGCCGCCCGGCCCGCACCGCCAGTACGTAGACCTCATCGTGATCAACTCCAAGGGCAATCCCTACGCCCCGGACATCGCCGGCGGCTACATCATCGGCATCGACGCCGCGACCGGCGAGGCCAAATTCTGGCAGGTGCCCACTCCCCACGCATCGCCGCGCCGCGGCCGGATGGACGCCCAGGACCGCTTCTGGTTTGCCGAGAACACCGGCGACAAGATCGGCATGTTCGACACGCGCACGGAAAAATTCCAGGAATGGCCGCTGCCGCGCAAGTACATGAACCCTTACTGCGTGTCGGCTCCTGACAAGAATGGAT
>JBEKTG010000449.1:0-4608 GCA_049516275.1 Candidatus Acidiferrales bacterium | reverse complement strand
GTCCGCGAGGCTCCCTTGCCTGAGGGATGCTCGAAAGAAATCGTCGTAGTGGACGATGGATCCACCGATGGCACCGCGCAGATTTTCAGCCAGCACGCCCGGGCGGGCATCATCGTGGGGCAGCATTCGGAGAGGAACTTAGGCAAAGGGACGGCGCTTCGCACCGGGATCGCCCTGGCACGAGGCGAAATCATCGTAACTCAGGACGGCGACCTCGAATACGATCCCAACGATTACGCTCGGCTGCTCGATCCCATCGTAAAGGGCCATGCCGACGTCGTGTACGGCTCGCGCTTTCTGGGGAGCGCCACTGGAATGGAATTGAAATACCGGCTGGCGAACCGCATCCTCACCAGAAGCGCGAACCTTCTCTTCGACGCGCGCCTCACCGACGAGGCCACGGCCTACAAGGCTTTCCGCGCGTCCGTGCTGCGCGAATTGCGCCTCGAATGCGAACGCTTCGAATTCTGCCCCGAAGTTACGGCCAAGCTCCGTCGCCTCGATTACCCAATCCACGAAGTGCCGATCCGCTACAACCCCCGAGGCATCGCCGACGGCAAGAAGATCCGCTTCGCCGACGGCATCGAAGCCGTCTGGACGCTCCTGAAATACCGCGTCGCCCCGCGCGAGAGGCTCGTCCGCGCCAGCCAATCCGAGCCAGCCGCAGTCCCCAGCCATTCTTACTAACCGGCTAGCCGTGGGGTGCCTATTGCCAAGAGCGCCCATCTCCACGACAACTGTTCCTTGACATATTTCGGCCTCAATAATAGAGTTGTTGGCTGTAAGCGGAGTCGCAAGGCAAAGGACCCGAGAAACAGTGGCTCAATCCTTCAGACACGAGAGCGCGACCGGCCAACTTAGTGTAGTAGGCCTTAGGGTAGTAGTAGGTGTACCCGCCTCGGTCTGGGGTTCAAGAGCCAGCTGAAACAAGGAAATCTGCAAGGCTCCTGAACCCACCGACCGAAACTGGTTAGGTGGGTTTTTTGATTTATGATCTCTTGACGGAGGAAATATGGGCGGCCAGAAGGCAGAGCAGAAGACACCCGCGCAGAAGGCAGCCGCGGACAAAACAACGATGACGGGCGCAAGGATCCTCTGGGAATGCCTCGAACGCGAAGGCGTAAAGCAAGTGTTCGGCTATCCCGGTGGTGCGATCCTCCCGGTCTACGACGCACTGCGCCACAGTTCCATCCACCATATCCTGGTACGCCACGAGCAAGGCGCCACGCACATGGCAGACGGCTACGCGCGCGCCACAGGCGACGTGGGAGTGGCGATCGCCACTTCCGGCCCCGGCGCCACCAACATGGTCACCGGCATCGCCACGGCCATGCTGGACTCCGTGCCCATCGTCTGCATCACCGGGCAGGTCGGAAGCAAGCTGCTCGGCTCGGACGCCTTCCAGGAGACCGACATCACCGGCGTCACGCTGCCCATCACCAAGCACAACTACCTGGTGACGCGAGCCGATGAAATCGCCCACACCGTTCGCGAGGCCTTCTACGTCGCCAAATCCGGACGTCCGGGGCCGGTGCTGATCGATATCACCAAGGACGCGCAGCAGAGCTCCTGCGAATTCGATTGGGAAGCGGCAGCGCCCAAAATGCGCGGCTACCGCCCCGATCTCTCTCCCGCGAAGGATGCTTACGATAAAGCCCTCGAATTGATTCACGCGGCCAAGCGGCCGATCATTCTCGCCGGCCACGGAATTTCAGTTTCCGGAGCCGAACACGAAGTCCAGTCGTTCGCCGAGCGCGGCTCGATCCCCGTGGCCATGACTCTTCTCGGCCTGGGGCACTTCCCTTCCACCCACGTGCTCAATCTCGGAATGATGGGCATGCACGGCGAGGCCTGGGTCAACACGGCGATTCAGGAAGCCGACCTGCTGATCGCGCTGGGAATGCGCTTTGACGATCGCGTCACCGGCAACCTCAAGACGTATGCCCCCAATGCCAAGAAAATTCACATCGATATCGACCCGTCGGAGATCAACAAAAACGTCAAGGTGGACGTGGCTCTGGTCGGCGACCTCCGGAAGGTCCTGCACGAATTGCAGCCGCGCATGGAGATGAAAGATCGCCGCAAGTGGCTGGAGTTCGTCCGCAATCTCAAGGGCGATTCGGCCGTGCGGGATATCCAGAATCTTCCGGACAACGGGCACCTGTACGCCGCGCACGTGATCAACGACCTGTGGCACGAAACGCGGGACAGCGAAACCATCGTCGTCACCGACGTCGGGCAGCACCAGATGTGGGAGGCGCAGTATTACAAGCACGACCGCCCCCGCTCGCTGATCACCTCGGGCGGTTTGGGCACCATGGGCTTCGCGCTGCCGGCCGCAATCGGCGCGAAGGTGGGCTGCCCCGCATCGGACGTCTGGGTGGTCGCCGGCGACGGCGGCTTCCAGATGACCATGGCCGAGCTCGCCACCATCGTGCAGGAAAATCTCAAGGTGAACATCGCCATCATCAACAACGGCTACCTGGGAATGGTCCGCCAGTGGCAGGAATTCTTCTACGAGCGGAATTACGAAGCTACTCCGCTGCTTAGCCCCGACTTCAAGAAACTCGGCGAGGCCTACGGCATCCGCAGCATCATCTGCAACAAGCGCGGCGACGTGGTCCCCACCATCCGCGCGGCGCGGGAGCACAACGGCCCCGTGCTGATCGATTTCCAGGTCGAGCAGGAAGACACGGTCTACCCGATGGTGGCGGCGGGCGCGTCACTGCACGAAATGATCCGCCGGCCCAGCCCGATCGTCGAGACCGCGGGAGACGAATAGGAAAAGACATGCTCCATACATTTATCGTTTACGTGGAAAACAAGCCGGGCGTGCTGTCCCGCGTCGTGTCGCTGTTCCGGCGCCGCGCGTTCAACATCGATTCGCTCACCGTGGGGCGAACCGAAAAGCCCGAGGTCTCGCGGATGACCATCGTCCTCGATGCCGACCAGGACCAGGCGCGGCGGATCGTCGCCAACGTCTACAAGCTCGTAAATGTGCTGCTGGTGGACGATGTCACGGCGCAGCCCGCGATTGTGCGGGATCTCGCGCTCATCAAAGTGGAAGCGACGCCGGAATCGAGATCACACGTGCTGGAGTTAGCCAACGTGTTTCGCGCGCGCGTGGTCGATGTTGCCCACGACTCGCTAACCATCGAAATCACCGGAACCGAGGACAAGATTCGCTAACCATCGAAATCACCGGAACCGAGGACAAGATCGATAGCCTGCTCGAAGTCCTGCGCCCGCTGGGTTTAATCGAAGTCGTACGCACCGGCCAGGTGGCCATGCGCCGCGGCACAAAAGCAACCGTCCCCGCGTCTAAAGAGAAGGCTGCGGCAGTCATCGACGACGAGAACGTTTCCTACTCCGTCTGATCCGCCTCGCGAAGCGGGAAAAGCGACGAAATCGCATGCACTACCTTTTGTTCTACGATTACGTGGAAGATTTCGTAGCCAAGCGCGCTCCGTTGCGTGCCGCGCATTTCGAACTGGCGCGGAACTCGTTTGACCGTGGCGAAATGGTCATAGCCGGCGCATATGCCGAGCCAGACCATGGCGCCATTCTGGTGTTCCGCTCGGAAGCAGGCGCCGAGGATTTCGCCAACTCCGACCCCTACGTGAAAAACGGCGTAGTCACCAAATGGGAAGTCAAGAAGTGGATGACCGTGATAGGCGACGGCGCCGAAATGCCCCAGCTGTAAACTCGCTTTAGATCCTCAAAAATCCAGCCCTATAATTTCAGTACCCGCGACGCATTCTCGCCAAGAATCATTTTTCTTTCGGCGTTCGTTAAATTGATCTGTTCGAGAAACGCGAGCGGACGGTCGTAACCCATGTCGTAGCAGTAGTCGCTTCCGATCATCACGCGGTCGGCACCGACCTCCTGGATCACAAACTCCATAATCGGCTTGGAGTGCACCACCGTGTCGTAGGTAAACCGCCTCAGATACTCGCTCGGCGGCCGCGGCACATTCATTTTCTTGATCTCCGGACGCACCCGGTAGCCCTGGTCCACGCGGCCGATCAAAATGGGCAGCGCCCCGCCGCCATGCGGCAGGTTGATCTGGAGCCTGGGGTGACGGTCGAGCACGCCGCCGAAGATCAGCTTGCAGGCCGCGATCGCCGTGTCAAAAGGATTGCCCAGCAGATTCGAGAGGTAGTAGTCCTTCATGTGCGCGCCGCCGTAATTCGGCAGCGGATGCAGAAAAACCGGCAGGTCCAGCGCTTCAATGCGGCTGTAGATTGGCTCGAAGAGCGGATCGTCCAGATCGTGCGCGTCGTCGATGTGCGTCCCTATGTAGACGCCGCGCATTCCCGGCAGTTTGCTGGCGCGATTGAGTTCCTCGATGGCTCGATCTGGATACAGCATGGGAAGCATCATCAGGGCCACGATGCGGGTGGGATATTGCAGATGAGCCGCGCTCGCGCCGTCGTTCCAGGCCACCGCCATGCGGTGCGAAAAATCCTCGTCGCCCCAGTAGACCATGGGGTTACTCATCGAGACCGCCTGCATCGCGACGCCCTCCCGGTCCATATCCGCGATGCGCATCTTCAAATCCATGAATTTGGCTTCCAGCACGTTGCTTCCAGCGGGCGTCTTGAACGA